>DRGS01000059.1 GCA_011053245.1 Phycisphaerales bacterium | reverse complement strand
GTTCTAATATGGCCCCCCCAACATATTAAGCTATTGCAGGTATTAAGGGTACTGTACCCGCCATCATGACTATGAAATGGGACAGCTTATGAGAATGGATTTCAGGCTGTCCCATTTTTTTGTCATTGCGAGGCCCCTTAGGGGCCGTGGCAATCTCAATGTTTCGATAATAATAGATTGCTTCGGCGCTGCGCTTCTCGCAATGACCAACCTGCCGGACTAAAGCAAATTCCTCTTGACTTTACGATAAAGTCGGTTTACTTTGCGGTTAAGCCAATTTGCTTTATAGCTAAGGTGGTTTACTTTATTGCTGCGCACGCGGCGTAGAGGCTAAGTCGATTTACTTTGTCGCTGCGCACGCGGCGCAGAGGCTAAGTCAGTTTACTTTGTGGCTGCGCACGCTGCGGAATGGCTAAGGCTGTTTACTTTGTGGCTACGCACGCGGCGTAGAGGCTAAGTCAATTGACTTTGTGGCTGGGGAGATTGGATTGTAGAGTAAAAAAAGCTGTTTATCGGCCCGCCGAAGCGGGGGAACTGAATATAACGTCTTTATTTTAAGGAGCTTACAAAAATGGCACAATTTCCAAAGGCAGAAGCAGAAGTTTCAGCACTCGCCCAGAACATGATCGCAGGCTACGCCGCACACGCGGTCGATTTTCCCAGCGCAGATGCCATCGGCCTGACCACTGCGCACACCGCGTACATAACCGCAAAGACCAGCCAGACTGATGCTATGGCCGCCGCTCAGGTGGCTACCGAGGCGAAGGACACAGTACTGGATGCGCTCGATGAGTTTATGCGGACGGAATTGAAGAAGTCCGAGTTGGACGTCGAATCCGACCCGGAAAAGCTCGGATACATCGGCTGGGGCCCCAAGGCATCGCCCGGCCCGAGCACACCGCCCGGCCAGCCCCGCGGACTCGAAGCGGTCTCTCAGGGAGCTGACAGCGTATTTCTCGACTGGAAAGGCCCTGCACGCGGGACAGGTGGTGCGGTTCGCACTTATATCGTCGAGCGCCGAGAGCAGCCGGCAGGCGGAGGTGAGTTCGGCGACTGGACACAGATAACCATCGCGATAGACAGCGAATCAGACCTGATGAACCAGCCGAGAGGCCAACAACTGGAATACCGAGTCAAAGCCGTCAATGTAGGCGGCGAAAGTATCCCATCCAATACGGTCGCTGTTGTGCTGTAAGGACAACAGTGTTTTTGGGCTGAAATCGGCGTTAGTCCCGGGAAATTAAGAAACAGGCAGATTTTGCTTGTTTTGTCGCCCGCTTGCTGTTATTATTGGACGGAAGGTGAGATGTATGAGCTTTTGACAATTAAATACAGAACTGTACTGAATTTTTAGCGTTTTATCCAAAACCACCAGTTTTGAAATTCACAAACGCAGAGAGTCAGTGCCCCGATATGGGGCGCTGCTTGCGTGTTGTGAATAGGCTCTGGTGGGCCTTGAGTTAGCACGATGTAGCGGTGCCCTTTTCTTTTGCGCCGCTATTGGAAAGGTGGTGATGAAAATGCGATGAAAAGAAACGGATTGAACGAAAAGAGTTATGGATTGGCAAAAAAGGAGTGGTGAAAAGAACTTTTTGGTTTCCTGCCATATATTCCCCACTACAAAACATTTTTGAAAAAGAACAACAATTTTTTAGGAGAAGAGAAGATGAAAAAATCGTTAATTATTTTAATAATGGTAATGGTGTTCGGCTCGACTGTCTCTGTCCATGCACTACTCATCGACAGGGGAGGGGGGCTCATCTACGATGATGTCCTGGACATCACCTGGCTCCAGGATGCCAGCTATGCGCAGACTTCAGGCTATGATGCGGATGGTTGGATGGCCTGGAGCAATGCCGTGACCTGGGCTGAAAACCTATCCTATTACGACTCAGTACGTGATTACACCTACACTGACTGGCGGCTGCCCCATGCCCTCCCGGTCAACGGAGTCAGTTATGACTTTACTTATAGTAATGATGGCTCGACTGACGTAGGCATCAACATAAGTAGTCCTAACTCTGAGTTGGGTTATATGTACTATACGGAATTAGGTAATTCTGCAGGTAGTCCATCTGCTCCAAACGCCGGCCCATTTATTAACCTACAGTCTAACTGGTACTGGGCTTCTCCTGAAGGACTCGATCCTGGTACTGGAGTAATCTTCGCTTTCCACGACGGACGCCAGTTGTTTAACGATGCTCTCATCCCCGAATATGCCTGGGCTGTGCGCGACGGCGATGTGGTGCCTGAACCGGCTACGCTCTTGCTGCTCGGCTTGGGCGGTTTGGCTTTGCGAAGAAAACGCCGGGCATAATAGCTTTGAGTGATGAGTGAAAAAAGAGATTGCCGCGGCTTCGCCTCGCAATGACATGTTGCCGCTTTCGCAGTAATAGCAACGCGTGTACGGGCGTAAGTCCCGATGTGTTGGGGTTTGCGATCTTTTTCTATATAACCCTCCGGCAAACTAAAAAGTAGAATCCGGCCCCTTCGACTTCGCTCAGGACAGGCTCTATTTTATTCCTCGCAGCAATGACAGCGTTTATTATTGCGTGCAATGATTGGGATTCAGCAGGCCGCAGTCGAGCCATTGTGAGGCAAAACCAGTGAAATCGACAAAGTCCACTCTGCAATCGCCGTTGGAATCGTACTTTGGCCTGTTGACGCAGATAGGTACATCCTGCCACCAAAGAACCGGATAGCCATCGTTCGCATTGACCGGCGAGCCCCAGTTATCATCGTCGCCGTTTGTGCTCTCTCCGAGAAAATCCCAGCCTGCTGCCGGGCCGGTGAAGGTGGTCATGTCCTTCATGTCAGCGGTCGGCTTGCCTGTCCCGCCGTCACTATCTGCTTGAGAGCTGGTACCGATATCCCAGAAGCAGGCGGTTATCGCGGTCTGGTAACGATAGCCGATAAGCTCGCCGAGATATAACGCATTGCTGCCGCCGGATACGTGGCCGGTTGAATAACATTTGCTGATACTGCCGCGGTAACTGCGACCAAACAATCCTCCGAAAAAACTGCAATCATCCGGCCCGGTAACGCTGACCCTGGAATAGCAATTGTCAACGTTGCCATAATAGTTATGCCCCGCCAACCCTCCGACATATTGTGAGCCTGCGATAGTACCGGTTGTATAGCAGTTACTTATAGTGCCGTAATTGTTAAAGCCTGTAAGTGTGCCGACGTTTAGGCTGCTGACCGCGGTTATATTGACATCTTCTACGCCGAGCTTTTCTATCACTGCATTCGCTCCCAGATATCCGAAACAGGCCGACATGATCTATGCCGTCAAAAGTTAATGTAAGATTACTTACTGTATGTCCATTACCATCGAAGATGCCGTCAAATGCATTGCCGCCCGAGCCCGTTCCTATCCGATTGAATGTGGGGTTGCCGTCGAGGCCGTTAAAGTCACTCAGGTCGATATCGGCTGAGAGATAAAAGCACAGAGACCAGTCCTCAGAGTGGCTTCCGAGTTCATCGAGTTGTTCGGCAGTAGCTATCTCAAATGGATTTTCCACAGAGCCGTCAGCCACATCGTTATTTGCATAATTACCAACTGCAAAGGCACTTGATGCCATAGACATAATCGCAGAAAACAACAGTATGCCATTCGCAAATCGATTCATAATTGTCCTTTCGCACTGAATGGCGGTTTAATTTCAATCGTTCACTATCATATTAATACAACTTACGGCAAGTGTCTTCAAGTTTACCAAGCTTATTCGTTATCACATCCCAGAGTATTTTTGTGTTTACACCGAAATATTCATGAATAAGAATGTTTCGCAGTGCGATGATCTTATGCCATTGTGTTTGGCTCGTTGATTTTTTTATCTTCTCCGGGAGATTACGAGCTGCCTCTCCAATAATCTCAAGATTGCGGATAACAGCATCCTGAGTTTTGTGATCTAAGGCAAAAGCTTCTTCGCTCATATCGCTGGTGTATTGCTTGATCCTTTCAATCGCTTCCAGAATATCATCAAGTTGTAACTTATAATCCCTTGGCATAGATCACCTCCCGAGCAATGATAGGTTGAAGCCTTGGTTTGATAGTATCTGCCAGCACCAGATCGACGGATGTGCCGAAAAGCTGCTCAAGATAAAACTTCAAATCCATATAATGATCAAAACTGGGATCAGTAAGTTCAACAAGGATATCAACATCACTGCTTTGCTTAGCTGATCCGTGAACATAAGAGCCAAAAAGCCCAATTCGATGTACAGAAAAACTCTTTTGCAGCTTCTCTGCGTGTTGGTTTAATTTGTTTAATATGTCTTCGTTTGTCTGCATATTCGTCCCTATTCTGCATAAAAGATTGTTTCGAAATCCAACAAACCATCTTCTTGACGGTATTGTAATAAGAACATCAATAGATATCAACACTTTTAATTACCCTGACCATAGCCATTGAAAGGCTAACAGGCCGATACCGCAGTCTCAAACGCTGTTCTTTGTCATTGCTAGGTGAAACCGCGGCGATCTCAAACGTTCGAAATCGGGAGATTGCTTCACCCTTCGGGTTTGCAATGACAAGGGGAGCCTTAGGCCTGGCAATGACAAAGACAGGGCGTTTTTTACAGGGGCCGCAATAGCAGAAGGATAATTAATCAGGCCCTTTTATTCGTCGATGCTGCAGTTAGCAGAACGGAACATGGTGTTATTTCTATCGGCGATTAGAAAGGGATGACAAATGAAACAATCTATATTGCTCTTGGTGTTATTGTTTTACGGCTGTGTGAACTACAGCGTTTTGGATGATAGCCCTGAATACTTCCGGGCAAACATTGGCCCGATCCATCAGGAGTTGCTGAACCCGCTTGGGCTGGTCTTTAAGGGGATGGTGAAAACCAACGATCCGGAAGGTACGATTCATCTCTATCTCCTCGCTGATAATGATACGCTCTTAGAAGAAGCCTTTCACAGCTTTGAGATCAGGGCGGGAAACAACCGTAAAGATGAATGGGAAGAATTCCATTATGGTTTCCACTCGGACGGTTCCACATACGAAGATTACGGCGGCTCAATGCTGGCTTTAGCTATAATAGCGGCTGTCCCTTTCCCGCAGTTCATTCCGGGCGGCGCCGGCTATGTGAATCTATACAGCAGGGTAAGTCATTTTGAGGACACCGCCTCATGCTTTGTCGCATTGATGCATGAGCGGACATTTTCCAACGATGAAATTCTGTCCAACAAAGTTGATACAGTTCGCAGGTTTGTAAACGGCGAATACAACTCAATAAAAAAAGAAACAATAACACTTTCAAAGCAAGGAGAAAATCATGGAATCTAAAAAACATTACAACAAAAAGTTCTTTCTGGGTATCGCAGTATTTGTAGGAGTATTGCAGTTGTTTTACCTTTCATCTTCGAATCATATGGCAAAGGCGGTAGCCGATTCACAGCAGGGTGCAGTTCAGTCAGCTTCTATCGGAATTGAACTGGCAGCTTTTGTCAGTGACATGATCGCTGAACCGGTAAGTGCCCCAATTGATTTTGGTAACTGTCCGCAAGTACAGGCTGAATTGCCGGGTGATACTTCTGGGGAAATTAAAGATGATCTGGCAGAGGCAGTAAAGACTCAACAGGGGCAGCTTGATTTATTGAAGAAGGAAAACGAAAGACTCGGTAAAGATATTGAAGAATTGAGTAACTGCTTAGATGCCCAGCAGAAAAACAATATCTCTCTGGAAAAAAGGGTAAAGGAGCTTGAAAAGCTGAAGGCGAAATTCGCAAAAAAGATACTGGGTCTATGATAAGTGAACACTCAGGTGCTCGCAATGATAACAATAAACAATTATCAGGGGCGTTATTTACAGGGATAGAGATAGTAAAGAGCTAATTAATTGCCTCTCTATTAAAGACGAAATGAGCAATGAGAAAAGTAAGATTGAACTGTATTTCTAAATGACAAGGAAAAGAAAATGAATAACGAAAACATAATTAGGAGAAACAAAATGAAGACGAATGAACTGTTAAAAAGAATCGTTGTAGTAGTAATGGTCTTGCATCTTGCTTTCGGGCAGGCGGTCTTTGCAGCTACGACCAACAAGGACTTAACGCTCGATGACGGGGCAGGCGATTCGCCTTCGGTTATATTGACCGATGCCGGTGATTTCACGCTAACCATCACAAAGGCAGATGCCGGTGAGGCATCCATCGTCAACAACGAGGGGGCTATAGACTTTAAGCCCTCGGCGGATACCGATGACTTCCTTCGGATGCTTACCACGGGCGAGTCTTCATACCTGTACTGGCTTGGTGTCTTAACCTATACCAACGATCCGGGTATCCGGGTTAACCCGACTACCGGTGAGCTCGAATATCGCGACGAGGATGAATCCGCCTGGACAACGCTTGATGGTATAAGCGGAAGCTCTACGACTTTTGGTGGTCTGTCGGATACTACGTTCACAAGTTCTGCCGCCGGTGATGTTGTTTACTTCGATGGTACTAACTGGCTCAATCTCAACATAGGTACCGCCGGTCAGGCTTTAACAGTTAACGCTGGTGCAACAGCTCCCCAGTGGTCAGCGGCAGCGGCGGGTGATCTTGCCGGTCTTTCGGATACGACCCTTACCGGCATCGCACAGGGCGATGTCCTTTATTACAATGGAACCGCATGGGTCAATCTTGGCCCGGGTACTGCCGGTCAGGTCTTACAGACAGGTGGTGTCGCAGCGAACCCATCATGGTCAACAGTCGCAGGTACCATCACCGATGGTACAGCGGCTAATAATACTCTTTACTGGAATGGAACTGCATGGACAGAGTCAACGGCTCTTACCAATGATGCTACCGATGTAACGGTAAGCGGGATATTGAACGTCAGCGGCAATGCAGTAATAACCGGCGACTTAACCGTTACCGGTGATGATATAACGATGACGACCAATACCAGCGGCAATCTTCTTGTCGCAGATGGTACTAATTATAATCCTGTTGCTCTCTCCGGTGATGTTTCTGTAGACGGGACAGGGCTGACGATGGTGACCGATCTTACGATAAGCGGTGAGACTGCCGGTGATGTACTGTACTTCGATGGCACCAACTGGGTTCGCCTCGGCGTAGGTACCGCAAGTCAGCTTCTGGCAGTCAACGCCGGAGCAACGGCTCCGGAGTGGGTTACCAAGGCCACTACCAATGCAGGCACCGCAGTTAACAACACCTTCCGCTGGGACGGTGCTGCATGGGTAGAGTCGACTGCTCTTACCAATGATGATACCGATGTAACTCTAACCGGCGACCTTGCGGTCAACGGCGGCGATATCACCTCGACCGGCGCTTTGACCGTTACTCCCAATGCCGGGAGCAATCTCAACGTCGCTCTGTCAACCACCGGAGACTTTATTGTCAATACCGATGATTTGGTAGTAGATACAAGCACCGGCAACGTCGGCATCGGGACGGCTACTCCTACCAACGGAATGTTGGAAATCTCATCCGGCACTACCAATCCCTTCTCGGCAGTTAGAACCTCCGCCGGCCAATGGTTAGCTATGGCCGACGGCACGGACACCTTTGGTCTCTACAACATTGCCGGCACACCGGAAGCCG
>DRGS01000058.1 GCA_011053245.1 Phycisphaerales bacterium | reverse complement strand
GTATAAGATCGCC
This sequence comes from Phycisphaerales bacterium, assembly GCA_011053245.1. The sequence goes on along the minus strand of DRGS01000058.1, from coordinate 31,884 downwards.
GGTGAACTTACTCCGACGGTATTTCATGTTTCGGCTCGGTCTTTGGCGTGTCAGGCACTTAGTATTTTTGGCGATCACTCTGATGTTATGGCTTGTCGGCAGACGGGTTTTGCGATGTTGTGTGCGTCGAGTATTCAGGAGGTGATGGACTTTGCTCTTATCGCTCAGCGGTCGGCGCTGCAATCGCGAGTTCCTTTCATACATTTCTTCGACGGGTTCCGTACGAGCCATGAGATACAGAAGGTCGAGGAGCTTAGCTACGACGATATGCGTGCATTGATCAGTGACGAACTTGTTGCCGCTCACAGAGGTCGGGCACTTAGTCCGGACAGGCCGATGATAAGCGGCACGGCTCAGAATCCGGATGTTTATTTCCAGGGTCGCGAGACGGTTAATAAGTTTTATCAGGCGACGCCAGCGATAGTGGAAGGTGCGATGAGTGAGCTTGAAGAACTTGTTGGGCGCAAATATAACCTGTTCGATTATGTAGGCGCTGCCGATGCCGAGAAGGTTATCATTATTATGGGCAGCGGGGCCGATACTGTGCATGAGACGGTTGATTATCTTACCGCTAAGGGTGAGAAGGTCGGCGTGTTGAAGATCCGCTTGTTCAGGCCGTTCAGTATCAATCATTTCTTAGCGGCACTTCCGAGTACGGTAACGAAGATCGCGACGCTTGACCGGACGAAAGAGCCGGGCGCGTTGGGTGAGCCTCTTTATCTTGACGTGCGTACGGCGATCGGTGAGGCGATGGGGTCCGGTCAGGTTGAATTCGAAAAGTATCCGCTGATCGTTGGCGGAAGATATGGTTTAGGCTCGAAAGAATTTACGCCGGCAATGGTTAAGGCGGTGTATGATAATCTCGACGCGAGTGAGCCGAAGAACGGGTTCAGCGTGGGTATCGAAGATGATGTGACGAATTTGAGTCTTGCCGTCGATGAGTCGTTCGGGACAGAGAGCAAAGTTTATACGGCGATGTTCTACGGTCTTGGAAGCGACGGGACGGTCGGAGCGAATAAGAACTCTATCAAGATCATCGGCGAGCAGACTGATAACTTCGCACAGGGTTACTTTGTTTATGACAGTAAGAAGGCGGGTGCGGTTACGGTTTCGCATCTGCGGTTCGGCGAAGAGATTATTCGCAGTCCTTACCTGATCGATCAGGCGGATTTTGTGGCGTGTCATAATCCGAGTTTTCTTGAAAAATACGATATGCTTTCGCATGTTAAAGACGGCGGGATATTCCTGCTGACATCGATGCATACGAAAGATGAGATATGGGGTACGCTGCCGGTTGAGGTTCAGCAGGCGATAATCGATAAGAAGCTGAAGTTCTACGGAATCGACGCGATCAAACTTGCTGAGGATCTTGGCTTGGGTGCGAGGATCAATGTGATCATGCAGACGGCGTTCTTTAAGATAAGCGGTGTGATCGAGTTCAATCAGGCTGTGGAGGCGATCAAGGGCACTATCAAGAAGAGTTACGGCAAGAAGGGCCAGAAGATCGTCGATATGAATAACGCTGCGGTTGACGGGGCGATCGAGCATTTGTTCGAGGTTGATGTACCCGCGACGGCGACGAGCAGTCTTAAGATGCCGCCGCCGGTTCCAGTGGATGCTCCTGATTTTGTGCGTGATGTTGTTGGCGAGATCATGGCAGGGCGGGGCGATAAGTTGGGCGTGAGTATGATGCCTGTCGATGGTAAGTTCCCGACGGGTACGACGCAATATGAAAAACGTAATATCGCAACGCATGTGCCGGAATGGGTTCCTGATGTTTGTATTCAGTGCGGTCAGTGCTCGTTTGTTTGTCCCCATGCTTCGATAAGGACGAAAGTTTACGGTAGTGAGTGCCTTGAGGGGGCACCGATAACGTTTAAGAGCGTCGACGCGAAGGGTAAGGATTTTAAGGATATGAAGTTTACGGTGCAGATCGCCTCTGAGGATTGTACGGGATGTAAGGCGTGTGTGATAAATTGCCCCGGGATCGAAAAGGATGCCGACAAGCAGCCGACGGGACGTAAGGCGATCAATATGGTCGACCAGGAAGATGTACGCAATCAGGAACGCGAGAATTATTCGTACTTCCTTTCGATACCTGATACGGATCCGAGCTTGTTTAAGCGTGCAAGCGTTAAGGGCAGCCAGTTGGTTAAGCCGCTGTTTGAGTATTCGGGCGCTTGTGCCGGATGCGGTGAAACGGCGAACATTAAACTTATGACGCAGCTTTTCGGTGACAGGATCTATATCGCTAACGCGACGGGTTGTTCCTCGATCTATGGCGGGAACCTGCCGACGACGCCTTATTGCAAGCGCAAGGACGGCAGGGGGCCGACGTGGAGTAACAGTTTGTTTGAGGATAATGCCGAGTACGGTTTGGGTATGCGGCTTGCGATCGATAAGTTTAAGGTCTTTGCGCTTGAGCTGCTGGAGAAGGTTGTTAGTGCCGAATGTGTTGAGGCTTCTCTGGCCGATGAGATCAAGGCGGGTATGGCGACGCAGGATACTCAGGCGGGTATCGAAGATCAGCGCGGGCGTGTTGCTAAACTGAAAGAACAGTGCGAGAAAAGCGATTGTGTCGAATGCAAGCGTCTTATAACGGTTGCCGATTATCTCGTGGAGAAAAGTGTTTGGGTTGTTGGCGGTGACGGCTGGGCGTACGATATCGGTTACGGCGGGCTTGATCATGTGCTGGCGAGCGGCAGGAATATAAATGTGCTGGTTCTGGATACTGAGGTTTATTCGAATACTGGCGGCCAGATGTCGAAGGCGACGCCTTTGGGTGCGGTAGCTAAGTTTGCCGCTGGCGGTAAGCTTCAGCCGAAGAAGAGCCTGGGGCTTATTTCGATGATGTACGGTAATATTTATGTTGCGAAGATCGCGCCGGGTGCCAATGCGAATCAGGCAGTGAAGGCGTTTGTCGAGGCGGAAAGCTATGACGGGCCGTCGCTGATAATTGCGTACAGCCATTGTATCGCTCATGGATTTAACCTTTCGACCGGTTACGAAGAGCAGAAACGTGCAGTGGCTTGCGGTCACTGGGATCTTTATCGGTATGATCCGCGTCTTCGAGAGCAGGGTAAGAATCCTCTGCAACTGGATTCGAAGCCGCCGACAGAGGATTTTGAAGAATTTGCTTATGGCGAGAATCGGTTCAGGAGCTTAAAGCAGGCGAATCCGGAGGTTGCGGCGGAATTGATGGTGCAGGCTAAGAAGGCGATGGCCAGCAGGCAGGCTTTGATCGAGAAGTTGTCGCAGTTGTAGGTTGCGAAGGTAAATCGGCAAAAAAGTGAATTTGTTTGCAAATGTCGATTGTTGCGGTTATTATCTGTGTTAGCTATGTTTTACGGGCGTTTTTACTGGTTTGGCCGCTTTGAATTTGGGCTAAGCCATTCTAAATAAATGAGTTGCAGACCTGCGACCTGCATGGATCCACCGCTTATTTTGGGAATCCGATGGCTAAACGAACCAAAAATCGCGAGAATCAGGAAGATTTGCAGGCTGATGCTGTTGTGCGTGATTATGCAGAGGCTCTTGGCAATGAGAGTAAGATGCTTGTTGTTCTTAAGTCTCAGTTGTACAGCGGCAGTTGGGATACGATGGTGGACGATCTGAACAATCGTCTGAAGGGTAAACCGTATATCTTCAAACTGACGAATCGTATCAATGACGATGTCGCGCGGATCGAGGAGTTGCGGAGCTTTGAAAAGGCAAATGGCGTCGACCTTGCCGATTATGTCGAATTGACCTAAGCGACAAACTTTCATTGCAAGGTATGTTTTTATAAGGATTAAAAAATATTATGTCGAAACAATTCATTTTTTGTTTTTTGATGTTAGTTCTTTTAACGCTGCCGGTTTCAGCAAAGCTTGATAAGAGCAGTTCTCTCGTTTCTCCGAGTTTGGTAGAGTACGCAGGCTTATCAGTGAACTGGCAGATGATCCTTGCTGTGAAGGATACGGAAAAGCTGGACAGGATGTATGTGTTTGGCAAGTACCTTTATGTTCTTACCGATCAGAACTATCTTGTCTGTATCGGCAGGAACCGTGGCAATATACGGTTTGGACTTCAGCTTGCTCCTTCCGGTCTTCCGGTCTATCGTCCGTATTATTATGGCAAGAAACTGTGGTTTATGGTTGGTGCGGAATTGCTGGTTCTTGATCCTGAAGTTGGTGAAGTAATTGAGTCGAAGGTTTTTAAGACTCTTGGTGGAAGTGCGATGTGCCCGCTTGTTCGCAATAAGGACCGTATCTATGTCGCCGGTCTGGACCATCGTCTTCAGGCGATAACGGCATCTAATTATATGGCTGATTTTGGCGTAAGCTCCTACGATAATTCAAAGATAAATTCCGTCCTTGCCGCAGAGGATTTTGTTGTGTTTTCCACAGAGCGCGGTAATATCATAGGGATAACACCAGATGGTCCGCAAAAGAGGTGGCAGCGTGATGTGTCCGGTCGAGTGAGTGCGTCACTCGTAAAGGACGGCGAGTATGTGTATGTTCCGTGTGAAGATACGAAGCTGTATAAGTTTAACGCCTTTACGGGTAAGAACGCATGGTCACTTCCTTTTCAGACGGGTAACGCGGTTCTTGACCCTCCGATAATCGGTGAGAAGGTTGTGTATCAATATATCGATGTGCATGGTCTTTATGCGGTGAATAAGGATTCTGGTCGTAAGATATGGCAGGTGAAGGCGGGATTGAATCTGCTTGCTGAAAATGGCAACCTTGCTTATATCATTGCTCAACCGGGTTTGTTAGTAGTGATGAATAATTCTACGGGCATGGAAATGTACTCTGTGAATTTTGCCGCTGTTACCGATTACGCAGTGAATACGACCGATTCGTCATTTTATATTGCTGACAACGCCGGGCGCGTGATGAGCATAAAGACAAAGGGGCCGCAAAAGTAAATGTGACCTTTGCGGTTTTTAATTGAACTATTAACGGATTTTGGGAGAAGTTTGAACATGGCGGTCAAAATTAAAACTGCGTTGATAAGTGTTTCCGACAAGACGGAAATAGTTGAGTTCGCAAAAAAACTCAGCGAAATGGGCGTGAAGATAATCAGTACGGGCGGCACAGCTCGTGCGATATCCGAAGGGGGCGTTGAGGTTGTAAGCGTTGATTCTGTTACCGGTTTTCCGGAGATGATGGATGGTCGTGTCAAGACGCTGCATCCGAAGATTCATGGCGGTCTGCTGGCGTTGCGTGATAAAGCGGAACATGCCGCTGCCCTTAAGGAGCATGGGATTGAGCCTATCGATCTGGTTTGTGTTAATCTTTACCCGTTTGAGAAGACGGTTGCCGATCCGAACTGCGATTTTGCCGAGGCTATCGAGAATATCGATATCGGCGGGCCGAGTATGGTTCGTTCTGCGGCGAAGAATCATAAGTATGTAACGGTTGTTACCAGCCCGGAACAGTACGATTGCCTGATGGAAGAGATGTCGGCCAATGACGGCTGTGTGAATCCTGATCTTCGCAAAGATTTTGCCCGTGTGGCTTTCGGGCTTACCGCTTCTTATGACGCGGCGATCTCGAAGTATCTCAATGCAAAGGCCGAAGTGGAATATCCTGAACGTCTTTCGATCGCTTTGAGAAAAGAAACGGAACTGAGGTATGGCGAGAACCCGCATCAGAATGCGGCGTTTTATAAACTTCCCGAAAGCGGCGAAACGAGCGTCGGCAGCGCGAAACTGTTAGGTGGCGGCAAAGGCATCAGCTTTAACAACCTTCTCGATGTTAACGCGGCGTTCGAATTAGTTAAGGAATTCGACGGGCCAGCTGCGATAGTTGTGAAACATTTGAACCCGTGCGGTGCAGCGATCGATGACGACATCTGCGTCGCTTACGAGAAGGCGTATCTCGGCGATGTGATAAGCGCATTCGGCGGGATCATCGCATTGAACCGTAAGGTCGACAACAAATTAGCTACGACCATTATGGAATCGTATGCAAGATTCGGCAAGGCCAAAGGGGCAAGCGGCTTCTTTGCGGAAGTTATCGTTGCACCTGAGTTTGACGATGACGCTGTCGAGACTATCAGGACGCTCAAGGGCTGGGGCCAGAATGTGAGGATCATGGCGACAGGATCGATCGATCGTGCGAATATAGACGGTAGCGAATATGACGTACGCTGCATTGTCGGCGGTATGCTTTTGCAGCAGCGTGACCTTGTAGCATGGGAAGCTGATGTTCTTACATTCCCGACCAAGGTAAAACCGACTCCCGAGCAACTCGAAGACCTTCGCATGGCATGGATAACCGCCAAGCATGTAAAGAGCAATACCATCACACTCGTAAATGGTAAAAAGCTCGTCGGCGTAGGTGCCGGACAGATGAATCGTGTGGAATCGGGGCTGATCGCATTTAAGCTGGCAGGCGAAGATGCTAAGGGCTCGGCAATGGGTTCGGACGCGTTCTTCCCGTTCCCGGATAATATCGTAAATGCCGCCAAGGCAGGCGTTGCTTGTATCGTTCAACCGGGCGGTTCCAAGAAAGATGACGAAGTGATCGCCGAAGCCGACAAAGCCGGAATCGCAATGGTCTTCACCGGCAAGCGACACTTTAAACATTAGAAGCGTATATATGGGTTCGAACCCGGATTTCCCAGGTAAACCGTGACAAAGAAACAGAATTTTGATCGAAAATTGAAGATCGAGTGAAAGTCACCAGCGATGCAGATTGAAATATTGAAGAGAGTAATGTTTTTGTTGTTTTGTTTTTTTGCCGTTGCTCTTACCGAAGCTAAGCCTGCAAACGGTGAGGTGCGTTTGTTTACTTTGCCGCGTGATAAGCCGTTTCGTATGGTTGATAAGGTTCCAGATACAGCGGTCGCTGGCAGTGCCTCTTTCACTGCAGCGGCAAGATCCGGCGAGTTCTATGTGTTTCAAGGTAGGCCTGTCTCCTTCAACTGAGACCGAACCACTGTCAGTCCGTTTTTCCCGACTTGCTTCTGGCAAAAATAGTATTCCTGCAACGGCGATCAGATGCCTTAGCTTGGGGGGGATTGGTGTTGATGGCAGAGAGTTTGCTAAAAGTATCCGTGTCCCTGCTAATGGCGTGCAAATATTATGGTGTGGTATTGATATACCAGTATCGGCTGATGGAAAATATCAGGGCCATCTCGAAATTCGTGCCGGTTCAACTGTTTTAGGCAAAGTTGATATTGCATTAACCGTTGAAGGGTCAGTTTTAACCGATCAGGGCGACAGTGTTGCCAAAAACCTTTCGAGGCTCAGATGGCTTGACTCGAATGTCGGTAGAGAGCCTACCATCACAGATCCTTTCATTCCGCTCAAAGCAAAAAAACGTACCATTAGAATATTGGGGCGTGAAGTTGTTCTGGGTAACGACGGCCTGCCCGCAGAGATTACCAGTTTTTTCAATGAGTCCAATACGGCTATCACAGATTCTGGGCGACCGATCATAGCTGCTCCGTTTTCCTTCATAGTAGAAACTGAATCAGGTGCTGTTAATTGGAAAAGTCGTTTTGCGAAGTTAAAGCATACCGAACTGGAGGCCTCCTGGACAGCAAAAAGCCGGGCTGACGGCATGAAGTTAGATTTGAAAGGACGGCTTGATTATACCGGTTCTGGTGAAATTCACATCAAGCTGACTGCCCGGCGAGATATGGCTCTTAAGGATATCCGCCTCGATGTTCCATGGGTCGAAGATAGCGCTGTTTACTTTATGGGGCTTAACCGACGTGGAGGCCGTCGTCTAAATGAGCCCTTAGCGTGGAAGTGGGATGTTTCCAAGCGGCAAGACTGTTTGTGGATGGGTGATGTTAACGCCGGGATGATGCTTAGATTTAAGGAAGAAGCATTTGTTCGTCCGCTGGTCAATATATATTATAATTTCCTGCCATTGAATTTACCGAAGTCATGGGGCAATGGTGACAAGGGGGGGATTAATGTCGGAGCTGTGGCAAATGGAATTGTTCCCGTCTCTGCTTATGGAGGATCTCGAAATTTAAAAGCCGGTGACCAGCTCCATTTTATCGCCGAGTTTTATATTACCCCATTCCGCAAATTAGATACAGAGAAACAGTGGACGGTTCGGTTTTTGCATCCTCACAGTGTCCGTAACAAAGATTATTTGAGAAAAGTGGTAGATGGCATGGACCCGGCCAAAGGGGCCAATGCTCTTAATATTCATCATGCTAATGCCGCTTACCCTTATATCAATTATCCTTATGCTGACGATACTGTTTCGGAGTTGAAGTACCTGTTGGAAAAGACTCACAAAAAAGGTATTCAGACTCGTGCGTATTATACGACGCGTGAGATAACGAATAATTTTCCGGAACTTCATGCTTTGCACAGCATGAACGGAGAAGTTATTTTTCCTGGCCCTGGAAAAGACGCTCGCACTCATATTCATCGCAATGGTCCTCATAAATGGTTGGTAGATAATCTGGGCGATAATTTTATTCCTGCGTGGGTGGACCACCTTAATCTCCCGCAGGCGGAATGGGATCTTTCAGTTATTACTCAGCCGGACTCTCGTTGGGATAACTATTACCTTGAGGGTTTGAGGTGGTTGGTTGACAAGGTCGGTGTCGATGGCATATACATCGATGATACGGCATTAAGTGCAGATAGCCTTCGCCGCGCCCGCCGCATCCTGGACAAAAAGCCCGGCCGCCTGATAGACTTTCATACGTGGAATCACTTTAACGGTTATGCCGGATATGCCAACAACTTGACGATCTATATGGAACTTCTGCCTTACATTGACCGACTTTGGATTGGCGAAGGATTTAACTGTAACAATGTCAGTTGTGATTATTGGCTTGTGGAAATGTCAGGTTTGCCTTTTGGGCTTATGAGTGAAATGCTCGACGGTGCCAATCCCTGGCGTGGTCTGGTTTTTGGTGAAACCGCTCGAAAGGGTTGGTCAGGCGATCCGTCGGCTATATGGAAAATATGGGATGAGTTTGAAATACAGGGATCTGACTTCATCCCCTTTTTTGTTAAGGACAGTCCTGTTCGCAGTGATAGCGATGATGTGCCTGTGACAGTCTATCGTGGCGATGATCGCACTTTTCTTGCTATTGCAAGTTGGGCCAAAGAGCAAAAAGACATACGCTTGACAGTCGACTGGAAAGCACTTGGTTTGGATCCGTCAAAAGCAAATTTTTATGCTCCGCCTATTCGGGGTTTTCAGGTTGAATCGATCTGGGCAGATGGCGACCCGATCCCGATCGATCCCGGTAGAGGTTTATTTCTTGTAGTTGATGAGATCAAAAGAAAAGTTACTAATCCTGCCAAACTCGCTGATATGTTGATGAGAATATTTCAGGAATTTTTTACTACCCCGACATTAGATGCCGATTGGTCCGTAGTGAAATCGTCTTCCGGCGGTGTCAGCGTGGAAGCTTATGCCGGAGCTCTTCGCATAACGGCACCGGCAAATCTTTATGGTGGTATCGAACGAAAATTGCCTAAGGCTGTTCGTGCCGTACAACTCGAACTCGATCCCGGTAACGATCGCGGACAAACCTGGGGGCCCGGAGTTGCTTTGGTATGGGCAAATGGCCGTGTTGCTAAAATAAATTTGAGGTTGGAAGATAAAAAATTTGGCGTTATTGCCGGAGAAGGATTGCGTATTACCGGCGGACCTGTCAGTAATGGCAGTCCTGTTACGGTAAGGATTTTGCTTGATGATCAGAATGTGTATTTCCAAAAGAAAACTGTTTCAAGCTGGAGAACAATCGATGTGCAGTCTCGCAATGGCCTGGAAGGCGATCCAATTTCATTACGAATTGGAAAAATGCAAGAGCACGGCCGGTGGGAAAATTTTACGGGCGTAAACGGCATAAAAGGTGAAAGTTCCTATCGTAATATATCCGTCTTTGTGAAATAGTACAGCCTGAAATATATCTTTTTGACTAAAAAGCCTTAATACCTGCTTTTAAAAGCGTCTGCTGATATGGGTTAGAGGTCTACTTTTTCGGGCATATATGATATATTTGCGTTGAATTAAAAAAAGTCCGGCTTATTCAGTCGGGCTTTTTTATTGAATCAAGATAGCTTATAGACTCCATCCACGGCCAAGCATGGCACCGGACCGCGAATTCAAGACCTGATATGCTTTTTAAGGATATTGTTTTCTGGTAGTGAAATTTTTGAGTCTAAATAAAATAATGCATAAAATTTTGTTTATATTATAAACTTATCGAAGTACAATCTTGTTCATGGAGTCTAATAAGACACAAGATGAATTTTTGAAAAAGATGTCTCCACAACAAAAATTGGAGGCCGCAATGAATTTGTACTACTCCGCAAAAGAACTCAAGTTTGCCTGGCTTCGTCAACAACATAGCGAATGGTCAGATCAAAAAATTGAACAGGCGGTGAGGGAGGCTTTCGTCAATGCAAGAAGCTAACCTTTTTCTTATTTTTCTGGATCGCCTAAACAAGGGCAAGCTATCCTACATGGTTACGGGTTCTGTCGCCAGTATTATTTATGGTGAGCCTCGCATGACACATGATATTGATTTAGTGTTAGAGTTACATTTTGAAAACGTGCAAAATTTCATAAATTTATTTCCTCCCGAGAAATTTTATTGTCCTCCACAAGAGGTTATAAAGGCCGAGATCGCCAGGGAAACAAGAGGGCATTTTAATATTATTCATCATAAAACCGGATTTAAAGCAGACATATACCCTATTGGGCAGGATGAGTTGCATAAGTGGGCCATGGTTAAACGACAAAAAGTTAAAATTGGTTCCTCTGATATATTAATAGCGCCGCCCGAATATGTGATCATACGAAAATTGCAGTATTTTAAAGAAGGCGGCAGCACAAAGCATCTCCGTGACATTAACAGGATGTTTGAAATTTCAGGTGAAAGTATTGATAAGCCTGCATTAGAACAAATGATCTTCAAATACGATCTTTTAGACGAGTGGAAATCTTCTGAAACTATTTCCTGATGACAAAGGGGATTATTTCCTGCCAAGTTCAAAAAAAGGCCCGGCAGTAATTGCCAGGCCCTTGAAAGTTCATTGGATCGATCTTTATTTTTTTCTTTTCTTTCGTATTGCGGGGAGGCCAGCGGCTTTTCTGATCTTATTTGCCATGTCGGTTTTTTCCCATGTAAAGGTTGACACGTTCCTTCCGAAGTGGCCGTTCCTTGCGGTCTCTGCGTAGATGGGTCTGCGAAGTTTTAGATGGTCGATAATTCCCCTTGGTGTAAGCGGGAAGAGCCTCTTGACGATCTTCTCGATCTTGCGTTCGTCGATCTTTGCGGTGCCTTTCGCATCAACCAGAATGGAGATCGGTTGAGCGACGCCGATAGCATAAGAAAGCTGAATTTCGCAGGCATCGACAATGCCGGATGCTACGAGGTTCTTTGCGATGTATCTTGCCATGTAACTTGCCGATCGGTCGACCTTGCTGGGGTCCTTGCCGCTGAATGCTCCGCCGCCGTGGCTTCCTCGACCGCCGTATGTGTCTACGATGATCTTTCTGCCGGTGAGACCGCAGTCGCCCTTTGGTCCGCCGATGACGAATCGTCCGGTCGGATTGACATGGATTATAATATCTTTGTCGACCAGTCGCTTGGGTAGTACGGGCAGGATGACATTTTTAGTTATTTCACGCTGAAGTTTCTTGTGCGTGATATCGTCGGTGTGCTGCGTGGATAATACGACGGTATGAATCCGTTTCGGTTTTCCTTTGGAATTATACTCAACGGTGACCTGACTTTTTCCGTCTGGCCTTAGCCATTTCAATTTGCCGTTTTCCCGCATTCTCGTGAGGCGGTCGGTAAGATCATGTGCAAGGTGTATTGGCATCGGCATGAGAGATTTTGTTTCTTTGCATGCAAATCCGAACATTAGTCCCTGATCGCCTGCACCCTGTGCCTTATGGAGGCCGGCACCGGTTGTTACGCCCTGAGATATGTCGGGGCTTTGCTTGTCGAGAGCGACCATTACAGAGCAATTTTCATAATCAAATCCGATATGCGGGTCGGTATAACCGATTCCCTTGATGGTATCGCGTACGACGGTCGGGATGTCGACAGTTGCCTTGGTTGTGATCTCACCTGCGACTACTACCATGCCGGTCGATACCATTGTCTCGCAGGCTACCCTGCTGTTTGGATCCTTGGCGAGCATTGCGTCGAGTATTGCATCGGAAATCTGATCGGCGACCTTGTCCGGATGTCCCTTCGTAACCGACTCACTCGTGAAGAGATAATTCATTCCATCGCCTTTTGCTTTTTTGCTTGCTGATTTCGTTGCCATTATTAGCATCTCCTGTTTGTGTATTAGAGTTAATGTTTCAAATTGCCTAATATAGTCTTTTATCCTTTGCGGGTCAATACTGCAGTGTAAAAAAAGGCTGATCGGTATTCCAAGTTTTTGGATGGGGTATCGCTATTGCTGTTTTAAGGCTGTTCGTTCAGATGCCATTTGTATGGTTCGAGGGCGATTTGGTAGTCGCCGTTCTTTAGATACTTGGCGGTTTCTTCAGAGATGTAAAGATATCTACCATCGCCGAGGAGGTCATCGGTTGTAACGAAATTCAGGTATGCCTGCATATCTGGCTTAAGGTTCCTGAACTTTTTTATGTCTCCGTATTTGGCGATGAAATCTTTCCTGTTCCAGTTGAATATATTCGACAGATGGACCGTTTTTTTGGTTTTGTCTATTTTCAGTCCCTTTGGGCTGGCCAGATATTTTTTTACCTGGTCATCAAGCTGCTTGTCGAGCTTATTGGGGTAGTATGGCTCATTTCTCAGAAACGCGCTGCCGACACTTGCGAATGAAAGTGCAAAACAAACCCGCGGGTCATTAAAGCGGGCCATTAATAGACCATCTTTGATCTCACGGAGCGTGTATTCCAGGCCCATGACCTTGAAATACTTCTTGTTCCATGCACCTGGTATCTGTATTATGCTGTTGTCAGGATATGTGAACATGTACCAGACCGGCTGGATCGGATACTCGTCGATGATAAGTTTCAGCGTCATGATATTGTAAGTATTTATCCAGAAAGCCATTTTCTCCGAACGCGACCACGATATCTTTTCTGCCGGATGCACTTCGTCAATTTCCCTTACGATAGTAGCCAGAATTGCCCTTTTTCGCCGCAGCATCCTGTAATCGACACGGCCTTGATCATCGACATAAGTGGCGAGAAGCTCTTTGTATTGCTTGTAGAAAGCAGGTGTATTTTCTTCATCTTCACTGTTTTCCAGCGGATCGTTTGCCGCTTTCGGTTTTTTTTGTGGATTCAGTTTTTTATCCGTTGGGGGTTTTTGCTTGGCAGGTTTAGTCTCGGCGGTTTTTTCCTTATTCGTGGTATCGCCGCTTTTAGTACTTTTTTTTGCCGCTTGGACGGTTTTTACGGGCTGATTGCATAAAATCGCTGCGATTGCGACCAATAGCAATACTGAGATCAAAGTTTTTAATTTCATTATAACCTAAATATCTTTATAAATAGCGATTACACTGTTAATTATAGAGCAATAAGCAGTTAGTACTGTTGCGTAGAGACCGTACGAGCGAAATCTATACGCTCCAAAATGTCACTTATACGATTTTTTATATGATTTTACAATAAAAAAAACCGTTTCGCGCAAATCAAGGCTTGGCGTCTTGCCAGCACAGAGACGTTTGCCGAATATCCGCTCAAGACACGCTAAGGCGATTGTTTGCAATGGTTTACAGCTAAAAAACGCATGTTTGGCATATAAACCATCTTTTTTTTATCGTCAAATTTGCGTTGCAGGATAAGCTTTACTTTGCCAAAAATGCATTATTGAGAAAGTACTTACCCGCGCATCAACGCGTATTTTTTTAGTAGAATTGGTATAATAGGGCATTTACACAGGTTTCCTCTGGATAACGAAAGGCTGTGCTATTCAAATTGTCTTGACATGTCAGCAGCGTTAAGCTATCCTATCGGCCTCTAATGTTTTGTCGTGTTTATTTATAGGATAATGTTTAAATGCCAAATAAAACCATCCAGTTTTTGGCCCTGAGTTTAGTTTTTTTCTCTGCTCTTGGTTCTGCTATCGGTGCCTCTGCCGAGGAAAAAAAGATAGATAGAGTCCGCACCAAAGCCCTGAGCAAAGGAGTACTTGATGATAGTGACCTCAGGGTTATCGATGACTTTGTATCGGCTAGCCTTGAGGATCTTGTGCATGCCGAAGATTACACGGAGTTGGCTGAGGTGCGTTGCAGCATATCCGATCGCAAGGGCAGATCAGGGCAAAACCAGTATACGGCAGCTTTTCTTATGTCGGCGCGTAAACATATCTCCCGGTCCCTTGAGACGGTCGATTCTTTTGAGGACAACCGACTCAAGATCGAATTGTATCGCAACCTTGCGGTTCTTGTTGTTGAACTGGAAAACGCTGATCTGGTGCATCTGATATTTCCTCTGCTTGATCATACAAACACTACCGTCCACTATTGGGCGGTGAAGGCTTTGTCGAGCGATAGCGTTCTTGCGAAATTAAACGCTGCTGTGCCCGATAAGGAATTTTCCGACAAAATAATCGGTGCGCTCCAGTCGCATATTGCGACGAGCAAGCCTGAGACTCTCAGTTTGATAGTGGACTTCGCCTCAAATCTTGAGCACCCCCGGACAATTCAGATACTGCGGGACATTGCCGATGTCCGCATTAAGTCTTATGAGGATTGGTCCGTGGAACAGGAACTGATGGACGCAGCTCTTCTTAAAGCGATTGCAAGTGTTATCGTTAATCCAGCTTTTTCGTCCGACAAGCCCCTCTTAGGCAGGAAGTTCGCACAGTTGTATTCCTATGTTATACAAAGGTACATGGCGACGGAATCTCTTGGGGAACGTTCAAAACTCCACTTGGCCTCGGTGATAGTAGATGTCGAGTCCTCTACGTTGTCCAGTCTTATCGGAAAACGCCAGTCGACCATTAAAAAAGCTGTCGAAAGCGGTAGCTTTTCCAGTTTGCAGCGTGCGTGCGACCTACTGCTCGGAAGCAGTACCGCTGCCGGTTCATTACCCACAGCACTGAGATTTACCTATGGCAAAGAAAACGGCAAAACTCTTACGGGGCCGAAAAAGCTACCTGTTCGACCGAAACCGAAAGTTGAAGTGATACCGGAAAATCCGGGTTCGTGATAATGTGATCGTTGTAAATTCGATAACTCAAACATTGGAGGTTTGACAAAATGAACGAATCTACTATCGTCAGGTCGTCCCTGATCGTATTGTTATGTGTATCGGTTAGCCTTATGGGGTGCAGGCGGTCGGTTCCTTCGGAATCGTCAGAGTCTGAAGGTTATGATCCACGGAACGACCCTCTTGTTAATCCCGCGTCTTTGTTTGAGGCGGTACCCGACGATGTCACGCAGGTCGAAAGCGACGAAACGCTCTATCTGCATCTTGAAGGCAGTCCCAATACGCTTCATCCATTCTTCGTTTCATCCGGCGTCGAGTTTACCGTTGTTGATACGCTGTACACGGGGCTGTTTACCTTTGATAAGAATATGACCTGGCGTCCCAATGAGGAGATCGTTGAGTCCTTTGAAGAGTCCGATGACCATACTATTTTTACGGTTAAGATGAAACCGGGCTTTACATGGCAGGATGGTGCGCCGTTTACCGCCCATGATATTGTTTATTCATGGCAGCAGATACTCGATCCGCAGGTTCCGACTCTGACGCAAAAACCGACAACTGAGCCGATAACCGAGTGCGTTGCTATTGATGACTATACGGTCAAATATGTTCAGCCGGAAGCCCTTGCGACGGCAAAGTGGAATCTCTCGTTTCCGATCA
Organism: Phycisphaerales bacterium; assembly: GCA_011053245.1. Next base: position 16,099 of record DRGS01000058.1, on the reverse strand, counting down.
TCCCAAAGCACATTTTTGAAAAAGGAAAAAAAGACAACCCGGACTTGAAAACCGGCGACTACTATCTCAATCTGTCCCGTCAACCAGTCGGTTCCGGGCCGTATAAGGTTGTCGAATGGAAAGAAAACGACAAGATCGTTGTAGAGCGTTGGGAGAATTACAAAGGCAAAAAGCCTTACTTTAAGCGAATTGTCTTTCGGATCATCCCTGATAAAAACATAACGCTTCTGTCTTTCGAGAAGGAAGAGGTGGACTGTATTGATCGCCTCTCACCTCAGCAGTTTTCCCGCGAGACAAATACTCCTTCATTTAGTAAGGTAGGCTACAAGGGCTGGGGTACCATGTGGCAGCTTGGCTATATCGGATGGAACATGGACGGCAGCAATCCTTTCTTTGCTAACAGGAAAGTCCGTCATGCTATGACGCATGCCCTGAACTTGCCGCTGATCCTTGACAAGGTTTTTTACAATCTTGCCGGACAATGCAGTGGACAGTTTCACCCCGATTCGTGGATGTATAACCCGGAAGTTAAGCTTCTCGACTATAATCTGGATAAGTCTCGCCAATTGTTGGACGAAGCTGGCTGGATTGTCAGTGCCGATGACGGCTGGAGATATAAAGGGGTCGAGGGCAAGAATGTGCGATTTGAGTTTACGCTTCTTATGCCGCAAGGGTCGGCGACCTCACCGAAAACGGCGGCTATCTTTCAGGCGGATCTTAAGAGTATTGGCGTAGAGATGAAAACCCGTACTATCGAATGGTCGTCATTTCTCGAAAAAGTTCGCGAGCACGAGTTCCAGGCTTCGATCGCTGCGTGGGGGACCGGTACCGATCCTGACACAGGATGGAACCTATGGCGGACCGATCAATATAAACTGGGTAGGAACTACGTCGGGTATTCAAACGCGCGTGTTGATGAACTCTTTGTGCTTGGACGCAAAGAATTCGACTTTGAAAAGCGACGTGCCGTATACCAGGAGATACATAAAATTCTCTATAAGGATCAGCCGTACACCTGGATTTATAATGAAGCGATCCTCTCTGCCTTTAACAAGCGCATTCGCGGAGTTCAGTTTAGTCCGCGTGGGATTTATGGATTTAACCCGAGTTTTACGGGTTGGTGGGTGAAAAAGGGACAGGCGAAACATGTAGAAATGGCAACACCTTAATCATAAGACCCGGATAGATCATGCTGATATATATCATCAGACGCCTGCTGCTTACGATACCTACGTTGTTGGGTATTACCCTTGTTACGTTTGTGATCATCAATCTTGCTCCGGGCGATCCGGCGCAGTTTCAGACTCAGGGGATCATGGACGCCAAAGTATCGATCCGCATATATGAAGATTTGCGTAAATACTACGAGCTTGATAAGCCTATCCCGGTGCGATATGTAAGGTGGCTTGGGAGGCTTGTTACTCTTGATCTTGGTCGGTCGATGTCGACGGATCGGCGGCCCGTGTGGGATAAGATCAAGGAGCGTCTGTGGCCGACGATGTCACTTGCGATCCTGTCGCTTGTAATAAGTCTTACTCTGGCGATACCGATGGGTATATATTCCGCCGTGCGCCAGAATCGCCTCTTCGATACGATAAGCAGTACGATACTGTATGCGCTGTATTCTATACCGAGTTATGTAATGGCTGTGCCTCTGATACTTCTTCTGGGTGTACAGTGGGATCTGCTTCCATTTCAGGGTATGACATCGGATAACTACGAACAACTTTCATCGATGGGTAAGTTCGTGGACCTTGCAAAGCATTATACTCTGATCACTTTTTGCTTTAGTTACGGTGCGCTGGCGTATTATTCGCGATTCATACGACAGAACATGCTTGAAGTTTTACGTCAGGACTATATAAGAACCGCCCGGGCGAAAGGTCTTACGGAAAGAACGGTTGTTATGAGGCACGGTTTCCGCAATGCTCTTGTTCCTGTTGTTACTCTTTTCGGGATGCTGCTGCCTGCGATAATCGGAGGTTCGGTCATTCTTGAAGTGATGTTCAACTGGCCGGGTCTGGGAAGACTTTTCTTTGAATCAATGATGGCACGGGACTATCCGACGATCATGGCTTTGACGGTTTTTACCGCTTCTCTGGTGTTGATCGGAACACTTCTGGCGGACTTAAGCTATCCGCTTGTCGATCCGAGGGTTTCGTATGACTGAAGCAAATAATAATAAAATGCAAAAGCCACAGAGTTATTGGCGCGGTGTCTGGCATTTGATCAGGCGCAATCGCCGCGGTATGGTGGGTCTGTGTTTTATTTTCCTTATGTGGATTGTTTCTTTGTTCAGTCCTCTGCTTGCTACGAATCAGCCTGTCGTGTGCAAATACGAGGGCAAATGGTATTTTCCCGCAGTTATCGAGATATTCCAATCGCGAAACTCGACTCTGCATTGGATAAAGAAACCCAAGCCGTTCAATCTTCCCCAGTTCAATGCCAAAAAGCAACTGTCGGCCGAGGATTTTGCGATCTGGCCGCTTATTCCGTATCATGAAAACGAACAGACGCTCGATTTTTTTGCACCGCCGTCCGGTGAACACTGGCTCGGTACTGACGAGATCGGACGTGACGTTGCGGCAAGAATGATCCATGGCACGGCAGTCTCTGTGAAAGTCGGTTTCATTTCAATGGGTATCGCGGCGGTGATAGGTATTTTCGTTGGCAGTATCGCCGGATATTTTGGCGGCTGGGCCGATGCGATCATTAGCCGGATCATCGAAATTGTAATATGTTTTCCGGTTTTCTTTCTTATCCTTGCGATAATGGTGTGGCTGGAACCGAATATCAACAATGTAATGATAGTGATCGGTCTTACTCGCTGGACGTCGATCGCGCGATATGCCCGCGGCGAATTTATGCGAATTAAGGGCAGCGATTATATTCTCGCAGCACGCGCCCAGGGAGTAGGGCACATGCGTATCATGTTCAGGCACATTCTTCCGAATTCGTTAGCTCCGATCCTTGTAAGTATTACATTCGGTATCGCAGGGGCCATCCTCGTCGAAGCCGGTCTGTCGTGGCTTGGTTTCGGCGTTCAGGCGCCTTCGCCGTCATGGGGCAATATCCTTCGCACCGCATACGATTCCCTGCGCGTTGCTCCCTATATGGTGTACCCGCCGTGCATAGCGATCTTTATCGCGGTTTTGTCTTACAACCTTGTCGGTGACGCGTTTCGGGATGCGATCGACCCGCGTTTAAGGAGAGCAGGATGACCCAACAATCGCCACTGCTGTCGATACGCGATCTTTCCGTAAGTTTCTTCGTTGAGGAAGGCCAGGTTCGTGCCGTGGGTAATGTAAGTTTCGATATTTTCGCGGGTAAGACGCTTGCGGTCGTCGGTGAAAGCGGGTGCGGTAAAAGTGTAACCGCTCTTTCGATCCTGCGTCTTATAGACGATCCGCCGGGTAAGATAGTAGGGGGCGAGATATTCTTTCGCAAAAATGATTTGCTCAAAGCCAGCGATAAGAGGATGCGTGCCATTCGCGGCAACCATATCGCGATGATATTTCAGGAGCCGATGACCAGTCTCAATCCGGTATATACGGTCGGGGACCAGATCGTAGAAGCTATTGAACTCCATCAGGGCAAAAAGGGTTCGGCTGCGTGGGATCAGGCGGCGGCGATGCTTGGCAAGGTAGGTATCGCCGATCCGGAGCAAAGGGTGAAAGAGTATCCGCACCAGCTGTCCGGCGGTATGCGGCAGCGAGTGATGATCGCGATGGCTCTTAGTTGTTCGCCGTCACTTCTGATCGCCGATGAACCGACAACCGCTCTGGATGTAACGATACAGGCTCAGATATTGGAACTGCTTCGGTCGCTTCAGCAGCGGGAAAACATGTCGGTCATGCTCATTACACATGATCTCGGTGTCGTAGCCGAAAATGCCGACGATGTTGTAGTGATGTACGCTTCGCGGATCGTAGAGAAAGCTCCGGTTGGTCCGCTGTTCGATGACCCGCTGCACCCTTATACGAGAGGGCTGCTGCGGTCGCTGCCGGTACTTGGCGGCGGTAAGGATCGGCTGGAAGTAATAGAAGGGGCGGTGCCGAATCCGCTGGAGTTTCCGTCGGGATGCAAGTTCCATCCGCGATGTCCGATAGGCCGCGACGATAAACGCTGCCAGACGGTTGAACCGCAATTGCGCAGTGTTGCCGACGGTCGGTCGGTTGCATGTTGGTACGCTGAGGGGTATGAAACGGAAGAAGAATTCAAACAATACGAAAAGGAATATGGCAGACATAAACAAACATCTCGTTGAAGTCGAAGGTTTGAAGACCTGGTTTCCTGTCCGGCGTGGGCTTTTTCGGCGTACGGTAGGGCATGTCAAGGCCGTTGACGGTGTGAGCTTCAAGATCGTAGCGGGTACGACGCTTGGCCTGGTCGGTGAAAGCGGCTGTGGTAAGACGACGGTCGGCAGGTCGCTTTTGCGCCTTATTCCACATACGGCTGGCAAGGTACACTTCAACGATATTGATGTGTTCGCTCAACCTTATAAAGAGATGCGAAAGCTTCGCTCTGATATGCAGCTTATATTCCAGGATCCTTACGGTTCGCTTAATCCGCGTATGAATGTCGGCGAGATCGTTGCAGAGGGTATTCGTGCCCATCGACTTATGCGGCCGCTGCCGAGACGCCGCAAAGTTGCGGAACTGCTTCGCAAGGTCGGTCTGAGTCCGAGCTATGCATCGCGATACCCGCATGAATTTTCCGGCGGGCAGCGCCAGCGGATCGGGATCGCAAGGGCACTTGCAGTTGATCCGAAATTTATCGTCTGTGACGAAGCGGTAAGCGCTCTCGACGTTTCGATCCAGTCCCAGATAATCAACCTGCTTCAGGACTTGCAGAATGAAATGGGCCTGACATATCTGTTCATCGCCCACGATCTTGCCGTTGTCGAGCACATCAGCGATTACGTCGCGGTTATGTACTTAGGCAGAATAGTCGAATACGCAAACCGCCGGGAGTTGTACGAAAACCCGCTTCATCCCTATACGAGGGCTCTGATGAGTGCGATTCCTGAGCCGAAGCCCAACCGTGAAAAACGCCGCATCGTTCTGGCAGGTGAGGTTCCAAGCCCGTCGAATCCACCGTCGGGCTGTCCGTTCCATCCGCGGTGTCCCATAGCCGAGGATCGCTGCTCAAAGGAGATACAGACCCTTATCCCAAGCGCGAGCGACAAGGAACATGTGGCGGCTTGCTGGAAATGTTTTGAAAAACCCGATGAATGGGTATAATATATAGTAGCAGATTTACTTATAGAGAGTTGCGGATGGATTACGAGAAAACGAGTTCTTTTGAAGGCGATGCTGGAAAAGCCATGGAGACCGCCAGGGGCGTTCTGATGCAGCATGGTTTTGAGATCGAAGCTATGAGCGACAAGGCTCTTGAACTGACGGGGCCGTTTATGTTTCTAAATAAAGGTGATAACCCGCTGAGAGGTATTTCGGCAATACGCCTGTCACTAAGCGGAGGGTTACTTACTATTGGAGCTGAGTTTGGAATTATCAGGAAAACGATTGTTTTTTTGGCTGTGTTTATTCTTGGGACGGCACTGTTGCTTTTTGCTGTTTTTGGGATTGTTTTCCGTAATAATCACGACTTTAATTGGTGGCTGTCGGTGCTGCCCTTTGCTCCGTGGCCGATACTGATCCCTTTAATAGGCAAGTTTATGAAGTATCGCACCAGCAGGGCGATCGATGTTTTGATGAATAATATGATTGCCACAGGAAAGTAGCGACGTAATGAGCGAAGAAAAAATGATGAATATTCTCACTGAAGATGGCGTTACCATATTTGCGTTCAGCGCGATCTCGATCAGTAACTCTTCCGGCATCGAACTGGTTGCCGCCGAGGTCCGTCAGTATCTTGAGAGCACCCGGCCCGAAAGGGTCATTGTTGATTTCGACGGTGTCAAATTCTTCTCGTCCTTGCTGTTAGGGCTGCTGGTAGAGATATGGAAAAAGATGAAGGCCTATGATGGCACGATGGTGATCAGCGGAATAAACCCGCGACTTAATCGAGTATTCAGGATTACCAATCTTGATAAGATCTTTGAATTTCATCCTGACAGACAAACGGCTCTCAAGGCATTAACCGAATCATAACACAACTATAATAAGGGGAGAACACAATGTATATCGAAACTCAATTTTCAATTTTTATGGTGAACAAACCCGGCGTTCTGGCGAAGGTACTTGACGAATTGGCCAAAGCGAAGATCAACGTCGTCGCAATGACAATGATGGACTCGGCGGAGCATGGCGTAATGCGTGTGGTAGCTGGTTCGCGTGACAAGGCCCGCAAGGCCATCGACAAATTGAACATGTCTTACAGCGAAACGGATGTGCTTTGCCTGAACCTGCCAAATAAAGCTGGCGCGTTGGCAGATGTGGCGCATAAGCTGTCAGAGGCCCATATAAATATTTCTTATGCCTACTGTACAGCAGGGGCAAGGGGCGGACGTACCACGGGGATACTAAAAGTTGCCGACGTCAAAAAAGCAATGAAAGTCCTCAAGGGCCATGTACAGCCCAAAAAGGCAAGCACAAAAAAAGCGGTAAGACGATCACCGTCTTCGAGAAAATAGTTCAACTCCCGAATTGGGCAGGCTGCGTGCGCAGCATCTAATCGAGATTTACTAAGTTCTCAAGACTTGTAATTAGGTTTCGTACAGACTTTCGTCCCTTGCCGGTAATCTTGCAAAATGTTTTTGGTTTGCGATCGACGAACATCTTTTCAACTTTTATATAGCCGGCATCTTCGAGTTTGCGTATCTGGCCTGCGATCCCGGCAAGGCTTACGCCCTCTACTTCACCGATGGCGGCGAGATCGGGCTCGACCTGCGCAAGGCCGGCGGGCGGTACTCGCTAAGATGGATTGATATTCGCACGGGCAAGTGGAAAGGCGAGCAGACAATAAGCGGCGAGAAAATTGTTACGATCAAGGCTCCTGGCAAGGGGCATTGGCTTGCGGTGATCATCGGACAGTAGCCAAATGAGGAAAGAAGAAAAAGGCTCCTGACCCTTAAATTACCCCTTCTAATTGAAATGCTGTTAAAATCTTACTGTATGCAGAAAATGCGGCATCAAATTTTTTTGTTGCTGTTTTCTACAATATTGTTAAACTTACGATGTATAAGACACGTCAGGTTCATGGAAAAGTAACCATTAATTATTTGAAAGGATGTTCAAATGACAGAAATTGCCCCTCAGGAAGGCTCAAAACCAAAAGTAATTCCCGCCGCATTTCTCGGATCCTTCGTTTTAGTGACTTTTTTGTTCGCTTTGTGGGGATTCGCAAATGACATTACCAATCCACTGGTGAAAGCGTTTAAGGATGTTTTTGTTATCAGTAATGCACAAAGCAGCTTTGTGCAAATGGCATTCTATGGCGGCTATGCTACGATGGCGTTGCCTGCGGCACTTTTCATCAGGAGATTCAGCTATAAATCTGGGATACTCATTGGTTTGTCACTTTATGCCTGCGGTGCCTTACTATCTTTTCCGGCTGCCGCAATGGTAAACTTTAACCTCTTCCTGATCGCACTGTATATTTTGACGTTCGGTCTGGCATTTCTTGAAACAACAGCCAATCCTTACATTCTTTCTATGGGCCCCGAAAAAACCGCCACTCAGCGACTAAATCTGGCTCAAGCCTTTAATCCGATTGGTTCAATGACAGGTATGATGGTCGCTATCTTTGCGATTTTAGGCAGCCTGCAAGTGCAGGATTTTCGCAATGACATTGCTCAATACAGAAGTGAGCGGGCAGCAGAGGTTCGCGTTGAAGATAGTTCCGCCAACCTGAGCGAGGGCGGCCTTGTGGATAACCTCATGGCATTCTTGAAAATGGACGTTGACGACGAACTGCCTGTCGATGAAAACCTGCGTGCTTTCCTTGATGAAAAAGAAGCCGGACGAGACGCTCCGATCAGCAGCGAAGAGATGGCTAAAGTTAAGGCCAAAGAGCTTGGCGTAAACCAGGATACCGGATCTCTTGCGGATATATCCTATGATAAGGTGCTGACAATGGCTCTTACTGCCTATAAAAGTGGCGAGATCGAAAACTTCCGTGAAAAAGTTCATTCACAAATGCAGGTCGAAGACTTAAAAGTGGTTCGCACACCTTATGTCGCTATCGGCGTAATTGTTTTAGTATTCCTTGGTATCTTTGCAGTCAGCAAAATGCCCGATGCCGGCGGTCATGAAAAGAAACTACACTTGGTTGAGACTTTCAGTAGTCTGGGACGCAACAAACGATACATTGAGGGGGTGATCGCTCAAACTTTCTACGTCGCTGCTCAGATCATGTGCTGGACATTTATAATTCATTATGCAACCGATCTGCTTGGTTTTAGCTTTGCAAAGGCTCAGGCCTATAATGTAATAGCGATGATCATCTTTTGCAGCAGCCGTTTTATCTGTACTTTCCTGCTGAAATTTATCAGTCCGGGACGTTTGCTGATGTCCCTTGCTATAGGCGCTATGGGCCTTACGCTGGGTGCAATCTTTTTGCAAGGCATGACAGGACTGTATTGTCTCGTCGGTATCTCGGCCTGTATGTCACTTATGTTCCCGACGATTTACGGTATCGCACTTGATGGAATGGGCGAAGAGGCAAAGGTCGCCTCAGCTGGATTGATCTTCGCGATCGTGGGTGGCTGCCTTATGCCTCCGCTACAGGGTAGAATCATCGACATGGGTGGGTTTGGCGGTCTCGAAGGCGTACGTGCCTCGTTCTTCCTGCCGTTTATATGTTTCGTTGTGATTACGATTTTTGGATTCCGCACATGGAAAATTCATCATCCGGCATCAGAGGATATTGGGTAAAGGCATAATCAAATTTTTAGGAGTTTTTAAAATGTTAAAAAATATACCAGCTATTCTAAGCCCGGAGTTATTGAAGATACTCATGGAAATGGGCCATGGCGATGAGATCGTTATCGCTGACGGTAATTTTCCCGCTGCTTATATTGCGAAGCATACGGTTTCGGGGCAGTTGATCCGTATGGACGGGCACGGTGTACCGCCGGTATTGGAAGCTATATTGAGTGTCTGCCCGCTGGATCAGTATGTCGATAAAGCCCTCGGCCTGATGGAAGTTTGTCCCGGCGACGACGTCGCTACCCCTATATGGGATGAGTACAAAAAGATCGTCAAGGCAAGCGGCGAACCTTTCGAGGATTTCGAATATATCGAGCGGTTCGCGTTCTATGAAAGGGCAAAGCAGGCTTATGCGGTCATAGCAACAAGCGAAGCGGCCCTGTACGCAAACGTGATCCTCAAGAAAGGCTGTATCATTCAGAAATAGGCTGGGAAGTAATTGTGAAAATAGATTCGTTAGCGAGTTTATTGTGGCTGAAATATTTTCAAAATGAGGCTGAAAATCTTGAGTTTTAGCGGCAGATTTGATTTTCTATTCGAGAAGGCATGGCAGCGTAGCCAGCTTCAAACATAAAATGCTGTATGGGAAACCCCGGTATAGCATTATTCCGTAAATCGATGGCAGGTGATCTGCGATGTTTATCTTTGGGCGACATGTAACCGGCATGATGATCCTGCTGATCGTCGGGACCGTTTTTTTGGCAGGGCCGGTCAGTAGTAATGCTTTTGCGCAGGAGGCGGTTGAGGCTGACTTGGTCGAGCAGAGTTCTCTACCGTGGTGGGCATGGCCGATCATTCTGTTCGTTACAACATTTCTTTTCGGCATTCTCGCGGTTCTTTCCGGAGTAGGCGGGGCGGTACTCTTTGTCCCTATCGTCTCTGGTTTTTTCCCTTTCCACATCGATTTCGTTCGCGGTGCGGGCCTCTTTCTCGCGATGGCCGGTTCGCTCTCTGCCGGTCCCACCCTTCTTAGAAAAGGGATCGCCAGCTTTAAACTTGCCTTACCCATAGCCCTCATCGTTTCGGCGTCGGCTATCGCAGGTGCCATTGTCGGACTTCGCCTCGACCCCGAAGTGATCCAGATAGCTCTCGGCGGCTGCATTTTCCTGATCGCGATCGTAATGATCCTTGCAAAAAGATCGGAGTTCCCCGAAGTCAAAAAACCGGATGCTTTCGCGGTTGCCCTCGGTATAACAGGTATCTACCACGAAGAGTCAACGGACGAATATATTCCATGGGATGTACACCGAACGATCCCGGCGCTTTTATGCTTTATCGTGGTAGGTTTTATCGCCGGCATGTTCGGCCTTGGCGCCGGGTGGGCAAATGTGCCTATCCTGAATATCATGATGGGTGCCCCGCTAAAGGTCGCCGTTGCGTCCAGCAGTTTCCTTCTGTCGATAACAACTGCTTGCCCGGCATGGATATATCTCAATCGCGGTGCGGTCCTGCCCATCATAGTCGTCCCGTCGATGATAGGCATCATGTTAGGCTCTCGCGTCGGGGTAAAAATATTTGCCAGAACCAGACCGGCCTCCATTCGCTGGGTCGTTATTGCGATGCTGCTGCTCGCTTCAATTAGATCGATAACAAAAGGTTTAGGACTATTCACCTAAGCTAATTACAGGGTAAAGAAATGAACGAGCAACAAATGAATCTCGATGCCAGCCAGGAGCAACTTGCTTATGCAAGATTACTCAAAAAATGTGTGATATTCGGTTTCGCCATACTTATCGTTTGCTTTGCGTTGTATGTCTTTGGCATTGTCGGTCCATCCGTACCACTGGATCAGATCGGGGAGTACTGGTCCCTGCCCCTGGATAAATACCTCCGGAAAACAAATTACGATGCGGGCTGGTCATGGACCGCAATGCTTCGCTACGGCGACTGCCTGAATTTTATTCCTCTCGCTGTTTTCGGTACGATCGCAATGATCTGCTACCTGAGGATCATCCCCATCCTGAAGAAAAACAGAAATTTCGCCTACCTTGCAATAGCGATAGCCCAAATCCTGGTACTGCTCCTTGCGGCATCAAACCTGTTAAAAACAGGGTGATAGGTACGCGCCAGAAATATACCCTACAAGGGTATTACAAAGTAGATAAGAAAATACAAGCCGGTCAATCAGTAACTTCCCGATGTTTTTACGGTCCCTATCGTGTAAAGTTTAACCAAGCTTACAGTCTGTCATAATTATTTGCGGCCCTTAATTGAAAGGAAGAAAAATGTGTGAGACTTGTGGATGCACACCGTGCCAGGAATGCGGTCAGCCAGTTGAGGATGGAGTTTGTACCGGATGCGATCTGCCCGTAGAAGAATGCCTCTGCGGCATTGCAGAAGAGTAAAGTGCCTTGTTGGGATCGCATTATAAATGCCCCTTCAGCGGCCTGAGTTGACCGTTGCGCCTGCGGCAGGGCTTTCGGGCCTGTCGTCAGCGGTTTTCTCTGGCCGCATCGGGCACAGTGTATAACAAGCTGACATCAAAATACTCACCCGCCGATAATAGCACCTCTATACGGCTTTTCTATCTATCTCCACTTAAACTCACAAAGCGGTGAATCTCGTCCCGTAAAAATCAGGAGAAAAACTGATTTTGAGATAATATAGCTCTGCCATTTTGCCGATGAACAAACAATGCAACTTTGTGGACATGCCCACATTGCAGACGATAAACTGTAAAGGAGATACCCTTTAGAATAATAAGTTTTCGCGTTGTAAATCGTAATATATTGTCGTAAAAGAACTTAACCGCGAACAAAAGTTAATTTTATAATTGTGATTGGTATGCGATAGCAAAAAGGACACAGAAATGGCAAATATGGACTTCAGTAGCTTAAAAACAAGCGGACAATTACCTGATCCGAAGACGGTGGACTCAACAAAGATCATCGACCAGATATGGCAGACGTATCTTGACGCGACAACCTCACTTCTCACCGAACTTGAAGCAGCCGCGTTACACCTGGAAAACGGGACAGATATCGATGAGAACAAGGCTCTGATCAGACGAATACTGCACTCAATAAAGGGTGATTCGGGCATGAGCGGTTTAATGGACATCCACGATCTCTGCCACCAGACTGAGACTTTCTTTGAAGAGATGACCGACGACGCCGCTGCAGCCGATATGGTCCTGAAAGTAAAGGACTGGATAAACGCCGCCATTAAACATATCATAAATGGCGATACGGCGGACGAAACCACCGAAGCTGCTGCCGAGAGTAAGGACACATCGAAACTTACAGCGCTTATTATCGACGACGATGAAGTATGCCAGCAGCGGTTGAAAATGATGCTTGACCCGTTCTTCGATTGCACAGTCGCCGGAAATGGCCTCAAAGGGTTTGAAGCCTACAAAGCCTCACGGCAAAATAAGAAACCTTTCGATTTTGTGACACTCGATATTAACATGCCGGAGATGAATGGACACCAGACCCTTGAAGCGATCAGAAAATTCGAGGAAGAAAACGCTATACAAGGACTCGACGGCGTAAAGGTCATAATGCTAACATCCGAAGGCGACTCAAAACACATCTTCAGCGCGTTCCGCCAGGGCTGCGAAGCCTATGTGACAAAATCCGGAATGGGCGAAAAGCTTCTCGATGAGATCGCAAAACTCGGTCTTCTGAAGGTCGTAAAGGTACAAAAAGATTACGCGATCGACTAAAACAGACCGCAGGACCGATAATATCGCCCAAAAACCGCATTTTGGGTATCATTAAGGCCTAAGGATTTCTCCGACGCGAATTCAGGTGAAACCTGATTGCATTAAATACGGCAAACCATACAATTGCAAATCAGAGAGGATGGGTGCTAATGCGTAGATATGAGTAGAGGGATGCAAAATGAGCCCGAAAATCGAGAATCAAAGGCATTTGATGCAGGAAAACGTCGTACACCCGACTTGGAGAAAACAGCATAGTACAAAGCATATTGCAACTGCGATCGACACAGCTTTGAACCTTATCATGGAGATAAAGCAAACGCAAACGCCAAGAAAGATGTGATGTAAGGCCTGTTTTGAAAGCGGAATAACAGATGAAACAATATACAGAGGCTATTATTGAAAAATAATTGAAAACTTCACTTTTCATCACCCTCCTCCGAAGCCAGATCTTGGATTAGTTTTGAGATCTGGCTTTTATTTTATCTGAAATCTGCCAAATGGACCCCAAACTTCTGATTTCGAGCGTATAAACTCGTTATTGCAATTCATTGCGAGAATGGATATAATGCTGGGCGTATACTTGGTTCTCAGATCGAAATCGAAGGCGAATCTGGTTTTATTTGCTGTAGAGCCGCTTGAGAATAAGAATAACATGAATATGGTATAACAAGGTTGCTTGTAAAACATGGTACAAATAGACGGTTTCAACATTATAAGATGTATCGGGACAGGCGCTCGCTCGACGATCTATCTTGCAGAGGATGAATCGACGGGACAGGAAGTTGCCCTGAAAAGGGCAATACTCGAAGTACCGTCGGATCATCGCATATTCGAGCAGATCGAGACCGAACACAAGGTTGCGGCCAAACTCGACCATCCATATATCCGCAAGTGCTACCGCCTCATCAAAAAACGTAAGATGCTCAAGGTAACAGAGGTGCTCCTGACGATGGAGATGTTTGAGGGGCAGTCTTTGGAAGAATTAGGGTCGCTCAGTCTTGGCGACCTGCTGCTTGTTTTTCGCATGGTGGCGACGGCTCTTAACGCCATGCATCAGCGGGGATATGTTCACTGCGACATCAAGCCCAATAATATTCTCATCAGTAAGCAAGAGGCCATAAAGATCATCGACCTCGGTCAAAGCTGCAAGATCGGGACCGTAAAAGCACGCATACAAGGTACGCCTGACTACATAGCTCCGGAGCAGGTACAGCGAAAACACCTCAGCCATCGGACCGATATATTCAATTTGGGTGCGACAATGTACTGGGCGCTTACCGGAAGGAATGTGCCGACGCAGATACCTAAGAAATCAGAGATAGCACAGCGAAAAACGGAAAAAGAAGTATTCAAGTCGCCCCACGAAATATACCGAAAGATTCCGGAGACGTTGTCAGATGTTGTCATGGAATGCATACAGGAAGATCCCAGCCGGCGTCCTGGCAGTATGACGGTGCTGACTACGAAATTTGATTTTTTGATACGTGAAATTTTTGGAAGTAAGTACAAAAACAATGCTACAAGTAACCACTGATCTATGTAGGAAGGCAGCAGAGCTTAATTACTCGGCAAAAAACCGCAAGGGTAATATCCTCTGCTTTTCCGATGGCGCAAGGCTGATCGTAACCGGTGACCTGCATGGTCATCAAAGGAATTTTGAAAAGATCGCCGATTACGCGGACCTGAAGAATAACCCCGACACGCATGTTGTCTTTCAGGAAATACTTCACGGCGGACCGGAGGATCTTGCCGGCGGATGCACTTCTTTCAAGGTGTTTTTTGAGGTACTGCGTTATAAGCTTGACTACCCGGACCAGGTTCACCTTATAATGGGCAATCATGACACTGCCATCATTACCGACCACAGCGTTCTAAAAAATGGCAAGGAGATGAACCAGGCGCTCAAGAATGGTATGAGGCAATATTTCGGAGGCGAATCGGAAGCGATCAATGAAGCTGTGAGAGGGTACCTGATCTCCCAGCCGATAGCAATAAGGTGCGCCAACCGGATATGGATGTCGCACTCACTGCCTGCTGACCGTTTTGTTGCCGATTTTGACGTTTCGATCTTTGACAAAAAACTTGAGCCGGATGACATGCTTCGGCCAAAGTCGCTGTACACGCTTACATGGGGCAGGCGGCAGAGCAAGAAGGCGCTGGCGGAATTGGCGAAATTGTTTGATGTCGACTATTTCATTCTCGGCCATCAGCCTCAGCCGTCCGGGTGGGCTCGATTCGGAGACAATCTTATAATCTTAGCATCGGATCATACTCGCGGCTGTCTCATCTCTTTTGATCCGACGAAAAGTTATACTCTGAATGAATTAACGGAATGTATCGTACTTTTAGCATCGCTCGCCGGACCATCTGCCGTCATTCCCGGCTGAGCGATTAAAACAACAGTGAGTCGGTGAATACCGTCTGGAAGTTGGGGTCGTGGGCGATCTCGACGTATTCGATTTTCTTGGCAAGATCTTTTGCGATTTTTCGGTATTGGCTGCTCAGAAGGATCATCCGTGCTCCGCTTGACGCGGCGTTGCCTACGAAACGTATACGTTCGGGCGGCACATTCGGCAAAAGGCCTATCCTCAATGCGCTTTCGCGTCTAATATAGTTTCCGAACGCTCCGGCTATCAGAATATGTTTGATCTGCGAATCTGTGACGCCGACTTTTTTCTGGAGAAGTTTTATGCCCGCACTGATAGCGGCTTTGGCCAATTGAGTTTCACGGACGTCCTTTTGAGTAAGGATAACGGCGTTAACGTCGCTGTCTTTATTACGAGCAAGGATAAACGCCGGCTGACCATTTTTTCCGGTCAGTCTGTCTACAATAGCTTGCGGCAGCGAATCGTCGAGTTCATCGCGGTCCTTGATCCTGCCGGTTGTATCGATCACTCCCAATTCGATCAGTTCAGAGACCGCGTCGATCAGCCCGCTTCCGCATATTGAACGGGCGGTAGTATTGCCGATCACATCGAGGTCGATATCGTTATCGCTTGCGAAGACCCGTTCGATAGCTCCGTCGATAGCGCGTGAGCCTTGCTCGATGCGAGCGCCCTCAAGTGCCGGTCCCGCCGCGCAGCTTGCCGCGTACATCTTATCTTTTGTACCGAGTACGATTTCGCCATTGGTGCCGATGTCGATTGCAAGCGTCATTTCGTCGATAGCGTCAAAGCCAACGGCCACTGCCACAGCGGTCGTATCTGACCCTACAAATCCGGCAATATTTTCTATCGTATGAATGTTACCTTCGGGGTTTATTTTTATACCGAGGTCGATAGGGCGGCGGTCATGGGCGTCCACCGAGTACGCTTCATAAGGTGCCTGGCCTAATTGCTCGACAGGAAAATTCAGCAGCAGATGGTTCATCGTCGTATTGCCCGCAGCCGTCAGTTCGTATATGTAGTTTTGTGGTACACCGGCTTCTTCACACAGTTGCCGTGAGATCACTATTCATTCCGGAGCGAGCATCCTCGAAGCGGCCGCCCAAGTCGGGATTATTCTCAACAGCACTTGCGGGGGCATCGGGACGTGTAATAAG
>DRGS01000057.1 GCA_011053245.1 Phycisphaerales bacterium | reverse complement strand
GGCTCAAGGTTTTGCGTGAAGCAGATTATATTCTGATCGAAGAGATAACGGCGGCGGGGTTGTACCGGCAGATATCGCAGGCGCTGGCGGTGCTTTTGCCGATAGGTACTGTGGGCGTTATGGGGGATGAGCGGAGTTACGAACATGTTATAGCGATTCGCGCGGTTGAGACTACTGACTTTATGACGGCGGATTTTTCGCATATTCCGCATGAGGTGTTAGGGCGGATCGCGAGCAGGATAACCAATGAGGTTCGGGGGGTTAATCGTGTTGTCTACGATATAACGAGTAAGCCGCCGGCTACGATCGAATGGGAGTAATACCAATGCGGATTTTTTGTGTGTTTCTGGTTTTGGCGGTATCGTTTGGGGGGCAGATGTCGCCGGTAGCCCTTGCGGCGGAGGAGACCGGGCAAACCGGTTTTAGTGTAGATGATGGCGAAAAGATCGATGTGCCGCTTATTACTCAGGCGGCGATGGATAATCTGTGGAGCGATCTATGGAAGTTGCCGTGTTTCATCGTTGAAGAGGATAAGGAGATAGCGTCGGTTGACGATTATGTGATGGCGCTTTTGTTAGCGGGCGGCGGGAGCATTGCTCTACACAGCAGCGGAGCCGATGGAAAGATCGCCGACGGCTTTGAAGATAAGCAGATACTTGGCAAGTTTTCCGATGAGATGACATATTTCTTAGGGGGGCCCGGTTTCCATTTCGCGGCGACGGGTCTGTGGTATCTTATGAGTGAGAGCAGCGGTGATGCGGTTAATAACGAGCGGGCATGGACGATGCTCAAGGCTCTTTCTGTTACGGGAGCGACGACGCTTGGTATGAAACTTATTCGCAATAACGATACGCCTAATGGCAAACCATTAGCATGGCCGAGCGGGCATACGTCAAGTTCGTTTACGGTTGCTGCCGTTTTAGATGAGCTTTACGGGCCTGAGATCGGTGTTCCAGCGTATGTCGGAGCCGGATTCGTAGGTTACAGGATGATGGAGTCTGGCGATCACTGGGCCAGCGATGTGCTGTTCGGTGCGGTGCTTGGCTATGTCGTCGGTCACCATATCGGGGGAAAACACGAAGACATTAAGGTTGCCGGTTTTAAGGTTGTTCCGTTTAGCGAGGCAACACGGGACGGAGCGGCTATGGGTGTTCGCCTTGTGAAGAAGTTTTAGTGCAGCTTCGCCTGTCTATGATTTGGCGGAGTCTGTCGTGTCGATTGGAACCAGTTCTTTCGATGGCAGATATTTGGCAATTGTTTTTAATAACTTTTCGCGGTCGATCGGCTTGGTCAAATAATCATCGCAGCCGGCTTCGAGACACTTTTGCTCATCGCCTTTCATTGCATTGGCGGTCAAGGCGACTATTGGCGTTGTTATACCTTCATCCTTAATTGCCGTTGCAGCCTCGTAGCCATTCATGTTTGGCATCATCATGTCCATGAGTATCAGGTCAAACTCTTGAGTCAAAACTTTCTGTAGAGCCTGATTTCCATCTTCTGCACCGGTTACCTGTAAACCCATTTTTTCTAACAACAACGTGACAAGTGCCATATTGGTTGGGCTGTCTTCGGCAACTAATACATGACTGGTAAACTTTGGTTGCTCGGTTTCGGCATCTCTGGGATCTGAATGAACGGCATTTATATCCAAAGGCGGCTGCTTTGTTACGTCAATATCGACCGGTATCATCAGCGAAAATAGAGAGCCTTTACCAACTTGACTGTTTAAAGTAAGCTCTCCGCCGAGAAGTTCTGTCAATTGTTTGGTAACGGTCAATCCTAATCCTGTGCCGCCATACTTTCGGCTATGGCTTCCATCAGCCTGCGTGAAAGCATTGAATATTTCATTCTGTTTGTCTTTTTGGATACCAATACCGGTATCTTCGATGCCAAACCGTATATATGGCTGGTTGTCTCTATTTTCCAGAGAGACATTTACATAGACATGCCCTTTTTCAGTGAATTTAATGGCATTATTTGTCAGGTTGATCAAACACTGGCGCAGACGAGTCGGGTCCGTTGTTATTCGTTCGGGCAAGTCGTCGCATGTGACGATCTTAAAGTCGAGGGATTTTTTCTTTGCCTGCTGCTTGCCTGTCGAATCAATGAAACCGAGTATCCTGCCTAATGAACATTCGACCA
Source organism: Phycisphaerales bacterium (assembly GCA_011053245.1). The sequence goes on along the minus strand of DRGS01000057.1, from coordinate 4,474 downwards.
TGTCTATATCGAGTTGCTTTGCCTCGATCTTCGAGAAATCCAAAATATCATTTATCAGATTCAGCAGATTCTTTGCCGAATCCCTGACAAGATTAACAAAACCTAACTGCTCATCGGTCAGGTCCTCATCTGCGAGGATGTCACTGAAACCAATAACAGAATTCATCGGTGTGCGTATCTCGTGACTCATATTGGCCAGGAACTGACTCTTGGCGATATTTGCGGTTTCGGCCTTTTCCTTGGCAGATTTCAACGATACTTCAGCTCGCTTGCGTTCGGTGATTTCACTGGATACGACAATGAGGTAATCTATTTGGCCCTGGTCATCATTAACCGGTACTATGGTCGAATGAAACCACAACTCGTTTTCCTCGGTATCGACTACAGAAGCTTCCTGTGTGATAATTTCGCCAGTTTCTTTAGCTCGTTTCAAGTTTTTTGTCATAGGAGTTTTAAATGAGTCAGGGTAAAAATCTAAAGGATATGGTTTTCCATAAAATTCGGTGATATCGTCAATTCCAAGACCCTCAATACCGGCACGACTCATATATTGAAGATTAAAGTCAAGATCCACTATCTTGGTACAAACCGGTGAGTTCTCAAGTGCGGCGCGACTTTTTATTTCAGATTTATATAACTCTTTCGCTACTTTCTCGCGTTCGGTGATCTCGGATTCCAGTTGTTGGGTACGTTCTTGCACAATTTCTTCAAGATGTTCCTTGTGTCTTGCAAGTTCTATATTTGTTATTTCGAGGTTATCCTTGGCCTGCTTGCTATCGGAGATGGCATCGTGGAGATTTGCCACCATAGAATTCATTGCCTCTTCCAGAATTTTAATCTCGTTTCGTCCGGAAGTTTTCGTATCAACGGAAAAGGACCCCAGGTTGTCCATATCTACCTGTTCGGTTGCTGCGGTCAATATAGAAAGCGGTTTTCTTAAAATAAATCCAAAAACCCACATAAACAAAAACCATAGAATTGCTATTTCGAATACCTTGGTGACCACAAGCAACAGGTAAGATAATTTCACTCTTTTCCAGATAACCGATGCATTGGAAAACACTTTGGCCCGGCCGAGTACTGGTGCTCCTTTTTCATGAGAATGCACTATAGGAAAGGAATGGCTGAACATCTCATATTTATATGCATTTTTTTTGGTGACCTTTGACTCGCTGAGATCCAATCCGATTAAATTAACGCGTAAATCCACTTTGCCCGCGAAAGGAGGGTCATGGTCGTGTTCAATCAAGCCTCCATCGGCGATATCGACGCCATTGTCGTTATGGATCTCAACGCCGACAACAACCGACATGTTCAGTATTCCCTCTACGGTTGACTGCAAACCCTGCTGGTCCATCTGCCATATATCATTTGCCAGTACATGTTCAAATGTCCTCTGAATACCTTCAAGATCACGGATAATGTTCTCTTTCTGGTAGCGGTATTCCATCGTCATTTCGCCGATCATCATACCGATAGCGATCACAACATAAATGCTGAAGACAACCTTTAGCAGTTTGGTTGCTATGGACTTTCTGTTGCCAGTTGTATTATTGGGTGTCATTATTTTTCCTTTTCGACGACAATTCCCTTCATGGCCTCATTCCACATAATTCTCAATCCGTTGAGGTCTCTCCGTGAACATGGCGATGGCGGGATACGGCTGGATTTTACGTTTGCTACGCCAATATTTAATTGTTTTTTTTCCTCGGCTGTTAATCTGTCGCCAATATTTGTCGTAATCGGGCCAAGCGTAATCTCGCGTACGATATAGTCAACTTGATAGTCCGGTTCCAGCAGTTTGTTGATCCACTCTTCGGCGACTTTTTTCAGGAATGGTTTGTCCGCCAGCGCCCATGTTATGGCGTAGTTATCAACCCAACATAGCGTTCCTTCCTTAGGCTCGGCAATTTTCCATATCTCTCCCCTTTTCTTGAGCGCCCCCAGAGAGTCACCCCACACTGCGGCCAGACTTAAGCCGGAAAGATCATCAGCGGTGTCCTGCCCAATCCAGAACGAGTGGGCGTTGGTTGTTAACTGCCTCAATTTCTCTGTGAAATTCCTGTTATTCAAAGCATCGTAGCTGCTGATCAACTCACTTGGGTATCCAAACGCTAATGCAGTCGTACCTATATTGTATTGAGACTCTTTGCCGCCGATGATGTATTTGCCTTTATATTTGGGATCCCATAGAACTTTCCATGTATCCGGTTCTTTCTCGAACTTTTCAGTATTGTAAGCAAGTCCGTATGGACCCTGACAGATCGGAACGCCGTATGTATTTCCATTACTTAGAAGATAGTCGGCTTTGCGGAGGGCGGATATCACATGCTTGTGATTGGGTATGTTTTCCAGGTCAAGCGGCAGGATGAGTTTATTTGTAATATAGTTGAATTGTTCGGCATGGATGAGTTCGGCACCAACCGTAATAAGGTCTGCCTTTTTGCTCCTGACTGGGTTATAAAAATCGTCACCCCCTTCAACGAACGAGATTTGCAGTTTTACTTTTCGGCCATACTTTGCCTCGATCTGCTTTTCGAATTCCTCGACATATTTGGTCGGTGCATACCCCTCCCAGATCAGTAACCTCAAGACTTGCTGTTCGGATCCAAGAGATTTATTCTCCACTGTTTCAACTTTTTGATGTTGTAGAATTGGTATCGTAACTTCGGATTTTGCATTTGCTCCTTTAGGTCCGCCTGCCATAATTACACACACTGCAATTACCGCGATTGCCAGGAATCCCAAAGTCAACTTTTTGTTCGTTTTCATTTTGTACTCCTTTTTTGAGCTTTAGCCTGCGATTTGAGTCTTTGGTTCATGTTTTACGTTCTTACTGCGCAACCACAGTATCGGCATAAACAGGGGGCTACTTTCGGTGTTTAGGGGAATTTTTTAAGCCTGATTCCAATGAAGGGCAAAGCGGATTTGTATTTCGACAAGCCAGAAAAAATCAATTTACTTTATTGGAGAAAGCCACTTTATATGGTACTGATTTCATGGTATTTCCAAACTACCTATGGTAACCCGGTAGCTGTCACCGAAAAATAGCTTAGTTTTGAACCGGACCAGGTGAGGTTGGTCGTGTGAGTATTTTCCGTTTCAAAGAAATAGCCAGCCGAAGTAATATCATCCATTGTGATCGTAGCCTGGCTGCCGGTGGTCGCTACGCCTGCAGCATTGCCATCAAGGCCAAACGGCGTAAAGTCATACCATGTCAGCGACGAGGCATCGGCAGTTGTGATCGTTGTCATACTCATACTGTTAAACTGGCCTATAAGCTCGCTGATATACCATGATCCGTTTTTCTCAACCAGCCAGTGCAGATCGCCTCTATCGGTGGAGTTTCGATTGTAAAGCTGTGCGTTAAAACCGGCCACGTCTCCGTCGGCAGCCATGAAATCTGCGCTTTGCCATACGACCATTGTCTTGTTGGTAGTTCCAGCCGCTATGCGGTTGTAAGATCCGATGTAATCGCCGCCGGCTTGATCTGTTATTTCCATGCTCCAGGTACTACGTTGGCCAGCGGCATAGAATCTCGGAGTTCTGCTGTCACTTGCCGGGGCGGGATAATAACCTGGATTTGACGTCGGGCTTGCCGGCACAGCGGGGTTATAGACATTAAAGGTTAACGAATCTCCGTCAATGCGTACGGTAACAATATCTTCCTGGCCGTCTCTCTGGCCCCACTGAACCAATGCGTACTGGTCTGTGTTGTCGGTGTTTACCGTAATATACAGCGCTGCATCATCTGTTCCGCCGTTACCGTCGGAGACCTGTACTGACCATGTGTTAAGGCCGGTATCGTCTGAACCAGGGATTCCGCTAAGGATTCCATCAGCAGCGACAGTCAGCCATGCCGGTCCGGAACCGGGAACCTTGGAGAAGGTCATAGGGTCGTCTTCCGGATCGGAGGCGTCATCGGCGATACTGCTGCTGTAAGCGACACTTTTGTCAGCGTTGATCTCGATGATCGGATCGGAAGTGAAGCTCGGCGCCTGATTGGGAGTGGTCTCAAGCCAGTTCGCTGCCACTATCGCATAGTCCTGCAAGTTGACTATAGTGTCGCCGTTGAGATTCGTGACAAGTGTATCGGGTATAGTTTCGATCATCAGCCAGTCTCCGGCTAGCATCATTAAGTCGCCAGTTTCAACTTCACCACTACCATCAAAATCACCAAGTGGCAAAGTCGAAGAGGCATTTGCTCTTAGAATTGCAATAGGCAGTTCGATCTGATCGGTACTGCCGTCAAGCTTATCCCATGCAACAATAACTTTAGCGCTGGCAGAATCACCATACGAAAGACCGGCGACAGCATTGTTAAATTGAATCTCGATCACTTCGGTCATCGGCGGCAGCGGATTCGGCGGAGTCGTCGGCACCGGCGGCAGCATATAGCCGATCTCAAAAGGAAAACGAACAAAAAGTTGACTTTGGGATTCCTGGCAATCGCGGTAATTGCAGTGTGTGTAAT
>DRGS01000056.1 GCA_011053245.1 Phycisphaerales bacterium | reverse complement strand
GTTGTACTCAGGCTACTTCTTAACCTTGAATTCGTATTCGTGTGTGGTATCTTCTCCAATATCCTTGCCTTGGCATCGCAGAATAAAACCCCCACTGGTTATTTCATAAACAAACTCTTTGCCGCTGAAAAGATCCCTTGGAGTATTGGCCGGTAAAGCCTTGGGCATCTTGCCGGTTTCAGCCAGGGCAATATACACTTCCAGAGCTGCTTTAATCGCATTAAGTGAATTCTGTCCTCTTATGGCGTAGCCATAAAGTTTGCCGCAGGCAGGCATAAAGATACAAGTTAGTAGAGCTTCTGGTTTTTCTTTTGAGTCTTTTTCTATGCTGTCAGGTATTCGTCTTGATACTATTTCATAAGCTTCCATATAGGGGCGGTCAAAAGCAGATGCGAAGTCATATACTGTGTCAGCATGGTATTTCAATGCCTTATCAAAAAACTGAGCGTCTTCTGACTTGACTTTTTCTATTAGTTCTTTCTTGATATTGAGATCACTGTTTTCTGATTTTAATTTCAATTCCGATTCAACCCATTCACATTCCTCAAGCGTTTCAAGGGTAATTCTATGTGGCGATTTTTTATCACACAGTACCTCAAGCAGTTTCTTCTCAGCCAAAAAACCGTCCTTCATACGTTTAATTCTATCTTCGAAATGATCAAGTTGTGATCGCAGGTGAAGTAGTTTGTCTGTATCGACGGGTGTTTCAGAAAGAATCTGCATGATACACTCGTCAGACCTCCTGCTCATATGGCTGCCAACAAGGGACATTATCAATAAATCTCCACCAACATGGGAAGCTAATTTTTCAACAGTGATACAGCGATCTATCGCCTCATGATAATCTCCGTTTGAGACAAGCCTTTTCGCATCGGACACAAGCAGATAGGTATATCGCTTAAATACGCCCACATAGGGCAAACGTGTCTCAAGTCCTTCCGAAAAATCGATCCCCCAGTTGCAATACGCAATATCCGATGCGACCGTAAGATCTTTAATAATATATTGATATTTATCAAGATGCTTGATGATATCTTCGTCCAGTTCGATCTCACCGTCTGCGTAATCTCTGATCTTATTCATAATATCGTCATCGCCATCTGGCGGATATTCTGAAATGATCTTGTAATAAATTACTACCGCGTTTTCTGGCGGATAGGTATTAGCCTCCGCAACAGGGCTAAGCAGCGTTGCTAATGTCATCACTGATATTATAAGAGCGATTCTCATGGTTATTTCCTTTCGTTTTATTCGAGTCGGTTTCCATTTCTTTTAACAACTGTCGAACTGTCATTTTCTCCGGCCGCGGTCCGGTCCTTTTGACAGTTTGTTCGTAGAATGTATCGACGGCTTCCATGCCGCCTTTTTCAAAAGCAAAATTCAATTTTGCTATGGTGGCTACATTGTCAGGCAGCTTAATTTTTGCTGTCAGGATCTTAGGGCTATATTCCGCAATCTGTAACTCGCTTTCGCTGACGTTGGGCTGTAACATAAAAACCAGCAGGATCATCGCTGCAACCCCAACTGCTATACTGGCGTATTTGAAAAGCTTATGAGACTTATCCGCCGTTTGCTCTTTGAAAGCAGCGATCTCTTCCGGATGGTCCTCTTTCCATTGAGCAAAGTCAAAAGCGGATTTGTTATCCCCTATGGCTTTTGAGATAAGATCGTCTAATTTTGCGTCTTCGTTTTCAGATTTCATAATTCAAACTCCGAAATTTTTTCTTTTAAGATGTTCCGCGATTTTTTGCTTTGCGCGTTTCAGCCTGCCATTTATAGCCGCCGTAGATAACCCGAGTATTTCGCCCATCTGCTGATAACTCATTTGATCGTAATAGCGAAGGCATATAATTTCTTTTTCCGCCGGGACAAGCTCTGCTATCGCCTGCCGTATCAGCGGCGTAGTATCGTCACCTTTTTCTGAAGCTTCTAATTGCGAAAGATCATCTGTCGTATATTGCCTGGACCTCTTCTTGATCATGTCCGAGGCGGTATTTCTGCAAATGCGTGCCAGCCATGCTGCGAATTTATCGCCGTCTTTGAGTTTTGGCAATGCTGTTATCGCTTTTGCGTATGTCGACTGTGCCGCATCCTCTGCAAGGTGGTGATCGCCCAATACCGAGTATGCGATCGCAACGAGTGTACTGTAATAATTTTCACAGAGCTTGCCGAAGCACTCAAGATTGCCGCTCTTTGCGGCATTAACCAGTTTTGCTTGAAGCTTTCCGTTCACGTTTTACTAAGGGTCTCCGATAAGTTATTATTTTTGACCACTCTACCATATTGACGTGAATAAGGCCAAAAATGAGCGCATTAAATCGCAATTTTGACTTTTTTTATGATTTTAGAGGCATTTTGCGGGAATAGAGGTTAGATTTCACATGATTATAGCGCAGCGGGGAAATATAACCAATAGCGATGATTTTATTCATGCACCAATGTTTGCGGAACAACGCCGGAATTCTCAGTGAAAATCAAACAGCGATTGCGTCTTGATGATCGTCACCTGCTCCGGATAAGCGTGGAACGCATGAATGTGAAGTTCATTGCGCCTGGCTTCAAAGTCAAGATAGCTAAACGGCTCTAATCCGTTCTGGCTCAACTGAGGTAATGTAACGAATATGCCGCGATTCCGTGCGAAACGCGCCAGATCGGAATGACTCTGCCGATACAGGTTTGCGCTCATGCGTTCAACCTGAAATTCGGTCATATAACTAAGACCTCTTCCAACGACACATTTATGATTCTTCTGCCCCTTGAACGGAAACTTCTCGATCAAACCGGCTTTGGGAAGCATCTGAGTAGCCGGACTTATCACCTCTGTCAAACACAGCTTCTTTCTAAAAACAGAAACCAGATGCGAACAACCCGTAGCCCAGATCGTTACCTCATATTTTTCAGTCTTCAACTGCCGCTTGGCATAGATGCTAAAAAGCTCCGGATGCAAAGGCCGCTGAAAAAGCGAAAATGCCAATTGACCAACTTTTAAATTCGTTCTTGGTGCGTCCATGTTTTCCCCTCACTTACGGACCAAATTACATTCTATATCGTTTTCTCACAAGCGTATTATACAACAAAACAGGGGTGCAATTCAAGGGGATTATCAGTATTGAAAACGCCGAATCGAGGACTTATCGGACGGTAATCGCACAAGTTTGCCCCCAGTAAAGACTAACGCATCCAAAAAAAATTCGAGAAAATACTAAAAAGTGTAAAGTTATTCCATTGCCCCGCCGTCAAACAGAAATGCGTTCATAAAAGCGGCGATAATGTCGTATGCCGCATGCGTCCCTGCCGTAATGCCGAAACCGCGAACAGCGAATATAAAAGAGAAATAAATACCCGCCAAAAAACGGAAGAAAAATTTGCCCGGCGAAAAGAACTCAGCGACCGCGAACCTTCCATCGATGAAATAGAAGTGATGATGAGCGCTGAAAAGGATCGCCGAGATAACCACCGAAAGCAATACCGAACTGCCATTGCTTACATGAAGCAGATCCTGAAAGAATATCATCAGCAGGCATATCAATATCAGACGAAAGACCAGCTCTTCGTATATCCCCGCACCGATACCCGTTACGATATTCACCAGCAGACCTTTATCACCGACCACTGCCGGATCCGCCACCTCAGCTTCGTCAGACAATGCCTCCGGCGCAGCATCCGCCGCCAAAACCGTAACTGATGATCTATTGCAAAGATTCGCCGACAGATATTGCGACTTATCTTCACTGATCGAACGATTAACCATCAAACTCAGCATTATCAACGGAATCGCAAGAAGAACACACTCTATGATCATCGGAAAAAAATCTTTCAGCCTGACATACCACCGTGCCCTCGAAGTCATCTGCATCGCCAGAAGGATCACAACAACTACAAGGGGAACAATTATCCATGTCGCCCGGCTGGAAAAACCCAGATATTCCAGCAGATCCTGAACCCATACGAACGACACGACACGCACCTCCGGACCGCTGGCCAAAGACGTAAAGGCTTCGGGACTTATGATCATCGTTCCGATCTCATAGAAGATGATAAGCGGCAGCAAAAACACCAGCGCATACACCGGCCGGCTCGTACGGTCCAGATATGAATCCTGCATGAAATTAAACAGTTGACTTCTGCTCATCAGAGTACAATACTATCAGCAATACGAAATGTAAAGTAAAAAAATTGACAATACTTTAGCTAAGTGTCAATATCTCGTGTGGCACCTTCAAGCGAAGCTTGTGGGTGCTGAATCTTACTATCAAAAAACATCTCCCGGTGCCATGCCCACGCTTGCGTGGCCATGCAAAGCTTGATATGCTTATAGAGGTTTGGTTAACGCAAGAGTGATTAATAACATTGGAACCGGATGAGCTACGAAAAACTGACAGAAATATATGAATTGATGCACAACCGCTACGGTCCGCAGCACTGGTGGCCAGGCGACAGCGCCTTCGAGATCATCGTCGGTGCCATCCTGACCCAGAATACCAACTGGGCCAATGTCGAAAAAGCCATCGCGAATTTAACCGCCGCAGGCTGCCTCTGCCCCGAAAAACTCTACGAAATGGACCGATCAGAGTTAGCTGCGATCATCCGCCCCGCCGGATATTACAATATCAAAGCTAAAAGGCTCAGCAACTTTCTAACATGGCTGTTCAAGGAACACGATGGGAACCTTGACGCTCTCGCAGGTTACGATGTGTATTCACTACGAGAAGAATTGCTGCGAATAAACGGCATCGGCCCAGAGACCGCCGATTCGATCTGTCTGTACGCATTCGATAAGCCGGTCTTCGTAGTCGACGCCTATACCTGTAGGATCCTCGTAAGACACGGACTCATCGAACCCGAAGCAGGATACGAACAGATCAGGGAGTTCTTCGAAGCTGCCCTGCCAAATGACACAGCACTGTTCAACGAATTCCACGCCTTGCTGGTGCGTGTGGGAAAAGAACACTGCAAGCCGAAACCTAAATGCAGCCAATGCCCCCTTCAATGCCTGCCCCACGACCTGGAAAACCTCTACCATTAAGAGCGGTTCGCTCAAATACGAACATCGAAATACGAAACAAATTCAAACTGGTTGTTAATGGGTGGCACGGTCAAGCTGTGCTTGGCCGTGGAAGATCAAGTAAGAATCCAAATACCGCCTGTTGTATCATTCCCGCGCCCCTTGTCATTCCCGCGCAGGCGCCGAATCCATGCGGTTTGTTTTGGTATTTGAATTTTGATCATTAGTGCTTGTTTAGAATTTCGTGCTTCGTGCTTAGAATTTGCTACTTAAGGAGCAGGCTCGGCCTTTTCTGCTTCCTGTCGCAACCTCTCAGCTTCGGCCTCAGCCTTAACACGCCCAGCTTCCTCAGCGGCCTTGCGAATACGTTCCTTCTCCTCGACGATAGCTTTCAAACGAGCGGCCTCGGCAACTTTTGCCTTCTTCAGTTCCTGACGCAGCTTATCCGTTTGAGCTTTGCCCGCATCGAGCTGTTGACGGGCGGCCTTTAGATCTTTTTCGGCTTTATCTGTCGCTGCCTTCGCCGAAGCGGCATCTGCCTTTGTCTTATTCGATTCGGCTATCGCTTTTTGCGTTTCGCCCTTCAGTTGCTCGCTAAGTTCCGTTATTTCGCCGACTTGTCTTTTGAACATTTCGACCTTTGCTTTTTCCTCTTCCGCAGTCTGCTCTGCACTGGCCCTTTTCATTTCCGCAACGACCTTTGCGCTCTCAGCCACGGTGGCGCGCTCCTCGATCACCTCTGTATAGATCTTTGTACCAAGCGGATCGGCTATCCAATCACCAAACTCCGTCTTATAACTGTGTGATTCGTGCTTCCTTCTTATGTCGGCAACCACTTCGGAGTTATCGCGGCCGCCAGAAGATATTGTAGGAGTAAGAATGAAAATTATCTCCGTCCCCTTTTCTTCAAAATCCTTGCTCGAAAAGAATACGCCAAAAATCGGTATGTCCTTAAAAAATGGAATGCCCCTGATAACGGAACGTTTTTCGGATTTTCGCATTCCACCGATGATAAGGCTATGGCCCGGCCGTATCCTGTTTTCAGGAACAGTGATCGACCGCTCGGTAATGATCGACCTTTGAGCAACACCCTCGGGCTTGGAACGTGAGCCGACTTTTATCTTGGTATCCAATCCGATATAACCGTTAGCATAAACCGACGGCGTCACTGTAAGTGTATCTTCAACCCATTGATATTTGGTTATGCTGAAAACATCGCTTTGTCCGCCTTTTCCGGTTTGTATCTCTTCTATGGGTGCATAATCTTTGATCGTAACCGTTGCTGTTTTTCCGTTTATGGTCTCAAGGGTTGGGTTCAAAAGTATTTTCAGATAACCCCGCGATTCAAGAACATCTACAAGCGCCCGCACCTGGTGACCCGGGACATTTCTATCGATCCAGTACCCAAAGTCAAGACCGAAATCAGCACGTTCCGATTCCCTCAGCGCCGCCCCGGGAAAAGCGGGGTCAAGACTTAACAGTTCACCAAGATTAGCACCAGTTTCAGGTGCAGGAATAGTTCCAAACGTACCTCTATTTTCACCCAACGTAACACCTTCACCGAGAAAGTTCTCAATCATTATCGAAGTTTCCCAGTCCATCGTAACATCACCGAATCGCTCCAGGATCAAGCAGTCAATATTGACCTGGATCGGCGGAACATCGGTTAGCTCAAGGTATTCGAGAACCTTGTCCGCCTGCGCGTCATCTCCGCAATAAATGACTAACTGGTTGTTCCGAGAATTCTGCACGACTTTATGCCCAAGCTGCTGCGTGACAAGCTCGGCAATAATACCCACCGAATGATGCCTTGTGAAATAGAACAGCTTTACCCCGCCCTTAATCTTCAACCTGCTCGGAGGTTTGGTATACACCTCCGGCAGAGGGTTATTTACATTGGGATTTTCTTTGACCTGCCTGAGTTCTTCGAGTATGGCCCTCGATTCAATCTCGGTAGGCTTCTTAGCAAAAAAATCACCGCAACCGGCAAGACAACATGTCAGCATCATTGCCAGTATAAAACACAAACGACTTGTATTGATATTTCCCATAAACTTTACGCAACTGTTATCGTTATTATTTGGCATCCGCAGCAGCCTTTGCTTTGATTGCATCCAACTCTTTTTGCATCTGCTGCGCCGCTTGCTGCGACTTTTTCACTTCCGCATCGATCCTTTGCTTCTCGGCAAGTACCTGCTGTGCTTTTTTCTTTTCAGACGCAGTCTGCCCTCTGACAACTTTTGTCTCTTGCTTTGCCTGCTGCGCCTTGGCCTTGGTTATCGCGATCTCAACCTTGATCGCCTCTATCTGTTTTTGTGCGCTTTCGGCCTTTGCTCTTTCGGACTGAGCCTGAAGCTCGGCAATTATCTTTTCCATCTCCGCCCTGTCTCTTTGAGTGACCGCTTTCAAAGCCTTCTCTTCTATAAGCTCGGTATATACCTCCCTGCCCATCGGATTCGTAATAGCTTCGGTCAAACCCGGAGTATATTCCGGAGTACGGTACTTATCGCGTATGAAATCAAGCATTTCGGCGTTTTCTTTGCCGCCAGAAGATATGGTAGGCGTAAGAATATAAACTATCTCCGTAGCCTTTTCTTCAAAATCCTTACTGGAAAAGAAAACGCCGATAAGCGGCAGATCCTGAAAAAACGGCACGCCACGGATAACGGAACGGTTCTCCGATTTTCGCATCCCGCCGATAACCAGACTACTGCCCGGCTTTATCCTGTTCTCGGTAATTTCGATCGACCGTTCCGTTATGATCGACTCCTGTGTAATACCCTCAGGTTTCGATTTCGAACCGACAACTATCGAAGTTTTAAGACCGATATATCCATCCGAATACACATAAGGCGTAACGGTAAGTGTATCGCGAACAGGCTTGTATTCTATCAATTCGTATGACGTGGTAATAGTTTCGCCATCAGCATCAACACCCCTGCCGGTAATCGTCTTTTCGATCGGCGCAAGATCCATTATCGAAACGCTCGCTGTTTTACCGTTAAGAGTTTCAAGTGTCGGATTCATCAGAACCTTCAGATACCCTCGCGATTCGAGCATATCGACTATCAGCCTCACCTCATGACCGGTAACGCCCTTGTCTATCCAGTAACCGAAGTCCAAGCCAAAAGTCGACCTTTCAATTTCTCTAAGACTGGCGCCCGGAAAAGCGGCACCCGGAAATTTGTCACGACCGAGAACAATATTTTCACCGAGAAAATTGTCGATCAAAAGCGTAGTCTCCCAGTCCGTCGTCACATCACCGAAACGCTCCAGGATCAGGCAGTCAATATTGATCTGTATCGGAGGAACATCGACATTGGCCAAATACTCAAGTACGGTATCGGCCTCGGCATCGTCGGCGCAATGAATGATCAACTGGTTCGTCGAAGGATTTTGACTTACAGTAAAACCAAGCCCCTTGCCGCCGAGACCGTCAGCCAGTTCAGCGACAGGCAGATGTTGGGTAAAGTAGAACAGCTTAACACCATTATGCACAGTTATCCGTTTTGGCCCGTCACGGTATATCGCAGGCAGCGGGTTGTTCACATACGGATTGTCCTTAACCTGACTAAGGTCAGCAAGGATCGCCCGCGATTCGATATCCGTCGGCTTATTCGCAAAGAAATCGCTGCACCCGCAAGCGCCCAACAGAACCGATACCATCACAAAACAGCGCAAGCCAACCCTAAAAAATGTATGCCTCGAAATGATTTTTGGTTTCAAATCCATCATACCAATTACAATCGTAAGATACGCTTTTATACGCGGTTATGTTATTTACGATAACATATTAATTGCCGCCGCGAACGTTTATCACCCTATAAGGGTGTCATCTTGCCTTATAGGTTTTAGTTGATACTTATATAGTCGGCTGATAGCCCGTTTTTTCTACAACAGATTTGTGCAAAGAATGCGTTTTTTTGATACTACCAAGCCGTATCTGTTTGTTGTATAATGCCCCCATGAAAAAACCTGAACATAAAGAAATAAGCGTCGGCTTTGTCGCCCTCGGCTGTCCGAAGAATCTCGTCGATTCCGAAAAGATGCTCGCCAACATCGGACAAGCCGGATTCATACTCTCAAACGACCTTACCAGTACTGATATCCTCGTTATTAACACCTGCGGATTCATCGCACCCGCCAAAGAAGAGGCCCTCGAAGAGATACGACAAGCCGTCAAGCAGAAGAAAAAAGGACACATTAAGAAGGTCATCGTCACCGGATGCCTCGCCCAGCGAATGGGCCAGGCCCTCCGCGATGAGATACCCGAAATTGACGCCATCGTCGGACTCGGCCAGCGCGACGACATCGCGTCGATCATAAAAGAAACCCTGCAAAACCCCGGATCGTTCAGCAACTACCTCGAACCCGCCGGCGAAACCGAGATGGATGACTCCGAAAGACTCCTGATAACCCCCCGCCACTGGACATATCTAAGGATCAGCGAGGGCTGCGACCGAAAATGCGCATTTTGCACCATCCCCTCGATCCGCGGCCACTTCCGAAGCAAACCCCAGGACGCGATCCTCGCAGAAGCTGCCGAACTCGTCGCAAACGGCGCAGTCGAACTCAACATCATCGCTCAGGACAGCAACTACTACGGCCGCGACATGAACATAAAAGACGGCCTCGTAAAACTCCTCGCCCAACTCGAAACCATCGATGACCTGAAATGGATACGCCTAATGTACCTTTACCCATCCGAAATATCCGACCAACTCATCACCGCCATCGCCGCAAGCCAAAGGATCGTAAACTACATCGACATGCCCGTCCAGCACATAAACGACCGGATACTTCGCAGTATGCGGCGCAGCGATCGCAAAGAAAAAACAATGGCCCTGATCGACCGCCTCCGCAAAGCCATGCCCGACGTAGCCCTTAGAACAACGATCATCGCCGGCCTGCCCGGAGAAACCGACGAGGATTTCGAGGAACTACTCGATTTCGTAAACTGGGCCAAATTCGACGCCCTCGGCTGCTTCACATATTACCCCGAACAAGGCACCCCCGCCGCCGAAATGACCGCCCAGGTCCCCGAAGAAACAAAGATCCACCGTGCCGACAAAATAATGCTCGCCCAGCAAAAGATCGCCTTCGAAAAAGCCAACGCCAAGATCGGCACAGACATAACCCTCCTCGTAGACAGCGTAAATGAAAACACCGCCATCGGCAGATCATACGCCCAAGCCCCCGAGATCGACAGCGTATGTCTAATAGAAAATCCCGCCGCCCTACCCGGCCAATTCATAAACGCAAAAGTAACAGCAACAAAAGACTACGACCTGATCACAGAACAAATTCCCTCTCAAACGTAAACACCCTACAACAACTATGTGATTTGTCCCCGTATTCTGTCAATATCCGGTAATCTGTTATTGTAAAAGTTAAAGAAAAAGGGTCGTAACTTTGATTTGTTACAGCCCTATAAGGATTTAGAGACTATAGTTTATTAAAGGCTAGCCCCTTCAAGCCAGTGCTGGGTGAATATCATAAGATCGTTTGGATCTACAGAGCCATACTGATCAAGGTCAGCTCTTTGACACCAGTCATTGGTTTCATCGCAGCCGGTAACAGCCCATCTGGCCGCAAAGAAAGCAAAATCTGAAAGATCAATCTTACCATCTATTACATAGTCGAATCCCGCGGTTGCGACACCTGCCCTTATATTATTTATCGTTACAGTGGTAACAACAGATGAGAAAAAATCGATGCTGAATTTTAGAGAATAAAAACCAGTCTTATAGGTCGAAGGAAGCATAAATGCGTATTCCTGAACACCTTCAAGTGCGTACCGTTCGTCGATATCAGCTATATGTTGTTGATCCCAATAAACAGCTAATATTCCTGCTGCATCTGGGTCGCTTGTAAATTCGACATCAAATGTAATGTAATTTGCAAGCTCGCCGTTATCAATGGTGTAGAGAACATTTGCATCAGGTGTATCGGCAGACAAAGTTACTGGTAGCTGCCCGGTGGTGTTGGACAGATTAGTTGTAAACGTTAAGTCATTGGATTCAGCGATGTTGCCGCTTCCATCAATTGAGATTACTTGGTAGTGATAGATTGTATTAGGGTCGAGGTATGTTAGTATGAGACTGTGATCAGTTGTCGGATCGCTGTTATCGACAGTTACGTTTGCATCATCGTGGCCTATAACGGTATTGTTGTTGACCTTACAACCGGACTTGATGCCCGCGATACGCATGCCGCCGCTGTCATAGACCAGATTGTTTTCAATAATAGCGTTGGTGTTTACACCGTCCCACGGGGGAACTGTGAAGTAGTTGATACCGCCGGAGTTGCCGTAAGAATGCACGATATTATAGCGAATGGATACTTCCGGAGAGATAACCCCGATACCCGAACCGTGCTGTGCAGGACCTGTCTGATGTTTGTAGGGTTGCTGTCGATATATATGGTTATACTCTATATTTACACGAGCCTGCTCAAAGATGAAGATACCTGTATTCGAGCAGTCATGAACGTAGTTGTTAGTGATCTCTTCTACATGGTTTACGTTAGGGTAGCCTATCTGTTTCAGTTCAATGCCTCGCTTGACGTTGGAAATATCGCAGCGGTGGACCTTTGTGTGATTTGCGACCACCAAGACGCCAGAGCGGTCGATATCCCAGTAGCCTTTGTTATAACCTGCCGGATTGGGCGAGCCTGCGATCGTGCTGTTAAGGATCTCGAAGTAGTTTCCGCCAATTGATTTTACGATATAGTCGTTGAATCCGACGGGGGCCGTGACAATGAATCCGTCAACTCTCAGGCGAACATCTGTGGTGGCCCAGGGACCCTTATCGCCCCAGTTCAAGATACCCGGTCCGACGTTGATGCTGTACAGTCGAGGTTTTGCTCCAGAGGCGGCCCTGATCGTGAGCCAGTCGCCCCTTGCTTTGTTGTCACGAAGGGAGCCGTAGTGGCCGTTTGCTACGATGACGGTGTTTCCGCCGCCAAGTGCTGTTGCCTTGCCCATGGTTCTCCAGGGGCTGTTTATTGAGCCATCGTTGTTGTCGTTTCCATTGACGGCGTCGAGATAGTATGTCATCGCATTTTCGGTTGCAGATTCGATCTCCGGCAGGAATACATACTTGGGGTAGACTATGATAACGACATTGCGATTGTAAGTAGCTGTGTCGCCATATATCGTAAAGATAATTTCATACTGACCAGCTTGGCCGACACTGGGAATCCACGCGAAATCGCCTGTAATCTCATCAAAAATCGCTCCAGATGGTAGTGTTAAAGCTGAGTAAGTAATCGCCTCGACTTCCGGATCGTCGGCGTGGATAGTAAAAGATATCAATTCGTCTTCGTAACCTAACTGGATGGGACTGAATTCGTAGGCGCCTGCACTGCGATTGAGGGCGTCACGAGGCATGCCATCATCCCGGATAAAGCCGTTTGGGTCAATGGTGCCCATACCCATTGTGGTCTGCTTTGCAGGGTTACCGTAGTTAATAGCCGGTGCACCTTCCACGAGATGAAAATCCTGAAAAAGCTGATTGCAGTATTTCCGGCGGATCTGATCCTGCGGCCAGGAGAAGTCGATCGGGTCCTGAACGAACATGCCGTGCTCAAGCATGTTGTAGTTGGGATGTGCAATGATGGAGTTGCCCAGGGCAGTGTTGCTATAGTTAAATGGGCTGGGGTACTCGTAGTCCCAGCAGATGTTGTTGCCGGCGTTTATATTTACGCCTGTGTTGTTAATAATGAGGCCGAGAACGAGATTGTTATAGCACTCGAGATCGCCGACATAGCTGCCATGGAAGACCAGACCGATATTACCGTATGAATAACGGCGTTCGTTAGTTATTGTCAGGGCGGTTTCGACTCCATAGTCACTGGTTAGACCATAATATACAGTACTGGTCGCCGGTTCATTGGTCGTCCATCTCACATTGGCGGATACATCACTCGATGTTACCTGTACATTGCTAATAATTAGCGGCATTGTTTCGATCGTAAACGTCGCTGAGGCTGTGTCACTTGGCAGAAAGGCATCCTTGAAGGCTTTTGCTTTTATGGTGGTACTGGCACTGATAATAAATGGCCCTTCGTAAAGAAATGATGATTGGTTTGGCTCGCTGTCATCAATGGTGTAGAAAATATTTGGATCAGGTGTATCGGTAGACAAAGTTACCATAACCGAATCTATGAATGTACCGCCATTGGGTGTGATCAAAGGCGTAGACACTGTTTCCGGCGGCGTTGTTTCGATCGTAAACATCGCTGAGGCTGTGTCACTCGGCAGAAAGGCATCCTTGAAGGCTTTTGCTTTTATGGTGGTACTGGCACTGATAGTAAATTGCCCTTCGTAAAGAATTGATGATTGGTTTGGCTCGCTGTCATCAATGGTGTAGAAAATATTTGGATCAGGTGTATCGGTAGACAAAGTTACCACAACCGAATCTATGAATGTACCGCCATTGGGTGTGATCAAAGGCGTATCAACGGCATCGTGAGGAAAAGGTACGTTCGGATCGGCCATTGTCCATCCTGACAATACGGTCAATAGCATCCAAATAAGAAAGCTCAACCATTTCTGACGACGGTTATTTTGTGACCCCAAAGTTCTAAACATCCGGCTGCCCCCGGTCCCAATATAAAATATCCTTTAAACGAACAGAGGCTAAAGCATAAATGTTTTCGGGGCCTTGGCAACTAAGTAACCCCCTTATTGTTCCATTCGAATATCCTTATGTTGTTCATCTAAACGGCTGCTTCACCTATTACCCCGAACAAGGAACCCCCGCCGCCGAAATGACCGCCCAGGTCCCCGAAGAAACAAAAATTCACAGAGCCGACACCATAATGCTCGCCCAGCAAAAGATCGCCTTCAAAAAAGCCAACGCCAAGATCGGCACAGACATAACCCTCCTCGTAGACAGCGTAAACGAAAACACCGCCATCGGCCGCTCATACGCCCAAGCCCCCGAGATCGACAGCGTCTGTCTAATAGAAAACCCCACCGCCCTACCCGGCCAGTTCATAAACGCAAAAGTAACAAACACAAAAGACTACGACCTAACCACAAAACAAACCCCACCCCTGTCATCCTAAGCGCACATTTGTCATCCCAGCGCAGGCTGGGATCTTGACTCAACGATTATCGCAAACGCAGGAAAAACTGGGACTGGTTACGTTCTGCCGAAGGCAGGTTGAACCTGTCCCTTTTTTTCCGTCACTCGCAGAAACAACTCAACAATTTCAACGAACCTTCCCCTTGTCATACCTGCCTGTCCTGAGCGCAGTCGAATGGGCATGCTTTAGGCAGGTATCCATATTAAAATAGCAACCAAACCGTAGGGTGTGAAACGCTGTCTTTCACACGCGTTATATATAGCCTTAATCAAATTTCTTTGCAGTAGAGATATACCCCTCATTGTCCCACAGTTGCAAATTGCCTTGTTTGTCAATTAAATAAAACTCACCAAAGTTGTTTTTTTCTTTAGCTCGAAAAGTTCTTTTTCTGCCAGATGACTTTTCAATGACTTCCTTTTTACCGCTACTGCCATCTTTAAACATGTTTTCCAAAAACAACTTGCCATTTTGGCGAAAAATTGCAATTCTACTTCCGGCGTATGGGGTTTCGTCGAGCCAATTACCAATTATCTTTCGTGACGGATCATCGGTCACTTGTTTTAGCGTTTTTTCCTGTTCGCTTGTAAGCCCAAGTATTTGGACTTTTAGATTAGGATTAAAGTGCGTAGTGGCCCATGCGCCAGCACCTACCTCCATATCTGGGAGATAGTAACAGATAAAAATTCGTTTGTAACTCCGCGAATCCTGTTTTTTCAGTTTGAGTGCTATGGACCCAAGTTTAGCTTCGGACACCTTTTTACTCAACCGGACATCAAGACTTCGTTTAATACCAGGCACAATGTTAGAACCAACAACCGCATAGGTAGCATCAGTTTTTTTTGTTTTCTGCGCAACAGTTTGTTTTGATTGCACAGAAGATTTTGGAGCAAAGAGTTCCCCTGACCGCCATTGTTCAACGGTAGCTTCATCTTTGGTGGAATAGTAAATATGACCGTCTACAGTTACGGCAATTGCTTTCACAGTTAGAGAACTGACAGAGGCCCCAAAAGCGTTACGCCCTTCTATTGCAGGACCAATGTACCCCAAAACCTTAACCCAGGACTTCCTGACAATTGGAGTATTGGGCCGATTGAACAAGACGGTTAATGAGGGCCCATAATCATATGAGCCGCGGTAGTCTTTAGTCAACATCTGAAATACGATTTCGCTGTTGGATTCTTGGGCTTGTAGAACCTCCCCCTGAAAGGCGTACAATTTCCCTATATGTTTAGAAGGATTCTTTTCAATTTGATACAAAGTACGATTTTGAAAAGTTCTGCATGTTACCGAGGTTTCCATACATCCAGAGAACCCTAAACACATTAAGCATAGCAAGTATAGCAACCCATTCGTTTTTTTAGTTTCCATTTTTATTCTCCGGATAAAACATTGATATTTACTGTTTCAGATTCAACGTGGCGATAGACATGAGTAAGCCTGAAGTATGTCTAGAAGCCCATCAATCTCTATAGATGTCGCATACGCAAAATCGGAAACAATCTGACAAGTACCATAGTAATTAATTTTAATTCGCTCGTGGTTATCAGGTGACAATGTAGAATCGAAAGTGGCATTACAAGACTGGGACAAACTGTTAATATGGAAGTTGAGAGTGCTGGCTCTATCAAGAACACACAAAAAACGTCTTATCTTATTTGGTCTTAAAGAACTAACAATTTCAAGGTTCTCGTTAATAAAACGGCAAGCAACATTATGCAGTGGTGCTACAATATTGCTTAATTTTCGTTGATTCTTTCTAAAGTTATGAGTTTTAACAAAATCATCAATATAACCTTGGGGAATATCCTTGCCTTGGACAACTTTGATAGCTTGCTTAAAACCTTCATTAATATATTGATCGCCCTCTGGGAATAACACATCGTCCAACTTATATTTTCTCTCAGATTCGAAACAGAACCTAACCTTTTTCTCATCAATCTCGGAGTCATTGTGGAGAACACAACCACTC
>DRGS01000055.1 GCA_011053245.1 Phycisphaerales bacterium | reverse complement strand
CGGCAAAACCGTTGACCTGATCAGCATTTTTGAGGGCATCGCCGCTTTCAATGCAGGTAATATTGGCGAAGATGAACTCAAGGAACTCGAATGTTCCGGCTGTCCCGGCGAGGGAAGCTGCTCGGAATACATACCATGCCGTCGAAACGGTGGGCTTGTACCATGGTTTCAACGGAATCGGCGATGATCTCGCGTGATGCAAGGGAGTATTTCATGCCGCTATGACCCATTGCTATTCCGTCGCAGATGGCGATCGTGTTGAATTCAAAGGGAACCGCGCCTGCCTGGCGGATAGCGTCTTTGACCGTTTGGGCGACCTTATTAAGATGAACATGGCCGGGTACGACCTCACAAAAACTGTTGGCAACGGCGATGAACGGCTTGGATATATCTTCATCTTTGAGGCCGCAGGCGTGGAGCAGGCCTCTGTGAGGGGCACGCTGGAAACCTTTTTTTACTGTGTCACTTCTCATAATATCTTTCTCCATAAGGACTTAAAACTTTTTAGGTCGTATGCGACAACACGCAACACTGCCTATTATAGCTTTTTTGGAAATAGGTATAAACCGTAAAATTCAAAAATATACCAGACCGCCACAAAACAAAGCAAACAGGCCGGAAAAACAGGCCCATACAAAAGATAGGGTAATTTACATATAATATGTGTTGCGATTATCTGAAGAATGTATATAATTGAGCATTGTGTTTGAAAAGTCTTACTGCAATAGCAGTTATATCAATTTACTTTAGATATTGAAGGAGAAGAGTATGTTACGGAAAATTACGGTTTGGTCCATATTAAGCTGTACTTGTCTAATGTTTTTTGGTGCCGGGTGCGGGCCGCAAGGAGATCCGGGGCTTAAAGGAACCGCTGCAACCAAGGAAAGTTTGCAAAAAGCCGATGTGCAGTTGCAATTTGTCGCCGGAGAAAAAGCGACCTATAAGACGGTGACGGAAACAAGAATAGACTATAAGTTCGAACAGCCCTCGCTGAAGAAATTGGACGAAAAGAAAAGCGGTACCAAGATCAGTATAACATCCCTTCAGGAGATCGAAAGCGTCGAAGAAAATGGGGACGCTGTCGTCAAGATCACTATTGAGGCTATCACATATCATTCCGAGACAAAAAACAAAGTAAATTTTGACTTTGACAGTACCCGTCAAGCTGACCTGAAGAAACCTTTTGCGAAACTGATAGGTCAAAGCTACAAGATCAAGATGTCACCTGACGGTAGTGTAACAGTAGTTGACGCTAACGCCATAAGAAAAGCCGTAAAAACAGGCCAGGACAGCCAAGTGGCAAGGGGGCTTTTAAATGACGACAGGCTGGTCACACTGCATTCGATACTCGCTCTACCGGATAGCGGGAGTAGTTCGGTTAGTAAAGGTCAGTCGTGGAAGAGGATAGAGGCATCTCACCCGGGTCTTCGCTGGGCACCAAAATCTTTTGCAAAGACCTATACGGTAAAGCAAGTAGCTAAAGAAGATGGCCAGCAGTCGGTCCAGATCGAAATGAATGCCATAGAGAATTTTGATGCAATTGACGGTCAAAAAGTGAGGGGTATGGGGCCGTTCTCAAAGATATTCGATCCTGAAGAAAAGTACACCGGCCAGATCGTTCTCAAAGACGGAAGAGTTGAAAATTACAACGAGAAATTCGTCGGCACCTATGTCGCGGCGGAAATGCCGTCAGGTGCAAGTGCCGAGATGGAGCCGGATGCACTGACGATGGGATTTATCCGGTCGATCAGTATCGAAAAGCAGAATTA
Organism: Phycisphaerales bacterium; assembly: GCA_011053245.1. The sequence goes on along the minus strand of DRGS01000055.1, from coordinate 17,467 downwards.
GTGGAAAGTTGGATCTGTGCGGTACGCTAAGTGGAAGATGCGGCTGCGAAGTCATTGTCGCTTTAATTATCGTCAGGAAGGTTTGCGTTTTATGTTCAGCATGAAAAATATTATCGTATTTGTATGTACTTGCATTGTTGGGGCTATTGCCGGCGGTTGCGAAGTTGGCGGCGGGCGGGAACTTCTCGTATTGTCATTTGAAGCAGGCCAGGAACTGGAATACAAAATGGTCTCACAAAGAAATATCGATCTTACGATCGCATCAAAGGCAAAAAACACAAGCAAGACGGATAAGATGAGCGAAAGACTTGAGCTTGTCATGGTGTACAAACCTGTCGAGGTCAACCCGTATGGACTTAGCACGATAGAGGCAACATGTAAGTCGGCGAAAGTAAAAAGGAAATCTTTCACGAGTAGAGGTGGAAAGAAAGACGCAGTCGAAAATCTTGCCGGAAAGAGTTTCACGTTCAAACTAACGCCTACCGGAAAGATCGTCGAGTACTCCGAGCTTACCAGCCTTCTCGAAAAGGTAGGCAAAACGGCCTTTGACCCGAAAAAGGAAGGTCGGAGGCTGGTGAAAAACCCCGACATGCTCCATGACTTCGTTGCGCTTCAGTGGTATCTGTGGGATTCGATTTCGACGATCAAGGATCCTATCAAAGGGGTTGCAATAGGCTCCGAGTGGAAGGCTCTGCAAATGATCCCCATGTCGATACATTGGCCACCGACAAGAGAGACAACGTATGTGCTGGATGAGGTGATCGAAACGGAGCAGGAGCGAAAGGCAATGATCAAGAGTACTTATGCTATTAGTGACGAGAAACTTGGTGACTGGCCCAAGCCGCATTCAGGCAGGTTTCAAATGAAGGGTGTTTTTGGTTTCCTGATACAATATAGATTTCTTTCTATCGAGGGCGGCGGCACGCAGGTGTTTGACCTTAAGAGAAACTTAATAGAAAAAGATACCCAGCAATACAAAATGGAAGTTAGCGCAAGTTTTATGCTGCCGCTTGGCGATACGCCGCCTATGTTGACAGTCGATCAGAAATTAACCGTCGAGCTTGTCAAGTAGCAGTGGCGAAAACTGAGCAGCAAAAGATCAGGAGGTTTTTGTAATTTGGAACGTAAGAACCTTTGGGCACCGTGGCGGATCAAATATATCAAGGGGCTATTCGAAGATAGCGAGTGCTTCATCTGTGATTATATCAAGAGGCCTGATGACGACCGCGAAAACCTTGTGCTGTGGCGGACGGATCATTGCATTGTCACATTCAATAAGTTCCCCTATAACAATGGGCATCTTCTGATAGCGCCTGTAAGACACATCGGCAATCTCGACGATGCCAGCGATGAGGAGCTTCTGGAACTGACCAAACTGACAAGGGACTGTCAAACGGCTCTGAAAGAGGCGATAAAGCCGCATGGGTTTAATGTTGGAATGAATTTTGGCAGATGCGCAGGAGCGGGGTTGCCGGACCATATGCATGTCCATGTCGTTCCGAGGTGGAACGGCGATACGAATTACATGCACGTTTGCAGCGATACCGATGTGATAAGCCAGTCCCTGACGGAACTCTACGATGAATTGAAGGAAATAAGCGCAACGATGAACCTGCCGAAAGTTTAGTTCCGGCGGACTATTCGCATAAATTTCTTAACAGGATTAACATGCCCGAAGAACTTGCCAGTTATGCCGTTACCGAGCAACGAAGCCGTAAGAGACAATTTCCGGTAACGGAGCATCCCTACCGGTCGGCTTTTGAGCGTGACCGTGACCGGATAATGCACAGTTTGGCTTTTCGGAGGCTTGAGGGCAAGACGCAGGTTTTTACTCCGGGCGTTAACGATCATTATCGAACACGGCTGACGCACAGTATCGAAGTGGCACAGATCGGCAGAACGATAGCCAAGGCTCTTAACGTAAACGAAAGTCTTACAGAGGCGATATGTCTCGGTCATGATCTGGGGCACAGTCCTTTCGGTCACTGCGGCGAAGATACGCTCAACAATCTGATGGCCGGCTTTGGCGGTTTTGAACATAACGCCCAGTCACTGCGAATAGCGGATCTTCTTGAACATCCTTATCCCGGAATGAACGGGCTGAACCTGATGTATGAAACGCGGCTTGGTTTTGCCAGGCATCAAAGCCCTTATGACGATCCGAAACCGGATTCTTTTAGTGAGCCGAATTGTTCGTTGGAGGGCCAGATCGCCGACATAGCCGACCGAATCGCATACAACTGTCATGATCTTGAAGACGGACTAAGAGGCGGGCTTATAAACGAAGAAGAGCTTAAGGGGTTGAGTCTTTTTTCCGAAGCACAAAGCAGGATCAATGCCGAAGAGATCACCGACGATTCCGTAAGATGGGTACGAACGGCAAAATCGGTCATCAACATACTCGTAAGCGATTGCATCGATACAAGCGAAACCGCGATACGCAAAGCCGGCATAGAAACTTTAGAGAATGTGTACGGCTGGGAGGGCAGACTTATAGGGCTTGGTAGCGAATCGGAAAAACAGCTTGGTGAACTTGAAAAGTTTTTGCTCGAAAAGATGTATCAGCACGAAGAAATAACGCGGACCGCAATACAGGTAAAAGGCTGGCTCGAAAAGTTATTTAACAGGTTCTGCGAGCAACCCGATGCGATGCCTGAATTTTATCAAAAACTGATCCAGCAGGAAGGCCTGGAGCGGGTGGTTTGCGATTACATAGCCGGGATGACTGACAGATTCTGCATGACGCTGCTTAAAGATGATTGACTTATCGAGCAAAAAAGCTATTGTATAGAACTCTGTAATTTTAAGGACACTTGATATGCTGAAGAGGTTACTGACATCTTGTTTTGGCTTGGGCCTTATGCCGTTTGCTCCGGGTACATGCGGTTCGCTGCCAGTGGTGGTGGTCTTTTTGGCTTTGAGCCTGTCGGGTGTATCTACGCTGGCAATTTCGGTCGTTATGGTGCTTATTGCGGTTGGCGCTTCGCTTGCCTGCATTTCTTTTGCACCCGAAGTGATCGAAAGGACGGGCAAAAAAGATCCATCGGAAGTTGTTGCCGACGAAGTCGCCGGTCAGGCGGTCACATATATAGCAGCGATGAGCTTTGCGGGTATAGCGGGTGTTGTTACTGCGGTCGTCGGTTTTGCGGCGTTTAGATTATTCGATATCATGAAACCTGCTCCCTGCCGCAGACTTGAGAAATTACCAAAGGGTTTGGGCATACTTGCCGATGATATAATGGCAGGCGTATATGCGGCTATAATTTTGCAGATATGTATACGAACCTGGATCGCGGGATTGAATTGACAGCTTGGCAGGGACAAAAATGGCAGTAGAATATTCGATTGAAACATGTAACCGGCTCAAAGAACTCTTTGAGTCAAAGGGTCTGCACCGGCCAATGCGAACGGAACGTTTCGAGCCGGGCACGGAGTTATCATACGATGTTACCGGGATATTTCCAGCTAACGAGGGGAAAGTCAGGCTAAATGTCGAAAAGTTCGTAGGCGGAGGGTTTGCCGGACAGGTTTATCAGGTAAAGGTCACCTATACAGAATCTGACAGACCGCTGGCCGGTCTCGAAGTCGGCGGTATTTACGCGATGAAAATTCTCATTCCGCCGAACCGCGGTTCTCTTCTTTTCCGTAACATTCTTTATGCTATTGGTTTTCAAGGGCCGTTCCAACTTCAGACCAATCCCACCGCCGCTCGTTCGGGTGCGCTCTGGCAGAAATTCATTCGCCGGGCCGCGCGGGTTAAATTCGGTAACGAAGGTGCGGTAAACGATATTCACGCAACTTTTGTCGATCATCAGTTAGGCAGTTGCGGCGAGTTAAGCGACTGGGTCGAAGGCAGAACATGGCGGCTGGAAGTCGATGACCATCTCGATGCCCTGAAGCTTTGGCGAAAGAAAAAACCGGTAAATGAGAAATTTTTGAATTCTCCAGAGTTCCGTGCCAAACATAAATTCATGCATGATTTTGTCAAACTCCTCCATGAGATCGGAGCCCATGAATTCGCAAGACAATACGAATGGTCAACGTGTAAAAGTCAGCCGAATTGCCTTAAGCTTAAAGAAACAGAGGGCGACCCAGACGCCGGTCTTGTAGCGGTGGATTTCAGGGCGGGTCTTACATTGCTTCCGTTTTTGCCAATGAGTCCGGGTGATTTTAAGCTTATCGGCAACGGGATAAAACGCGGTTCGCTGGTTCAGTTTGACAGGGGTGATACAAAAAAACTCGAAAGATTTATGGACGAGTACCGGGAAGATTTCCTGGACATGGCCGATGTGCTTGAAGAGCTTAAAGCCGATGAGCGAATATACCGCGACTCTTTGATAGACATTACGCATAACCATGTTCGGCTGTTGTACGACCGCAAGTTGTGGTCGACGATCTTTGACAGTGCCGTAACCGGCTGGCGGGTGCGCAATCTCCTGGATGACGACAGTGCAAAGAAACTCAGAAAATGCAGGATGTCAACGATCATCTTCGCTATCGGCGGCCTTGTGCCGTTCTTAGGCAGGGCATTGAGAAAGATGTGGGGAAGAGCGGACTGGAGAGAGCATTACAGAACACTACTGACAAGCAGCGAATATCTCAGCCGGTCGATAAAGGCAAGAATAATTGAAAAGACTATCGGCTGGCACAGGGCCGGGAGAGTAACCGCTGAAAAAGCCGAAACCATCGCAAATTCAACGCTACATTTTATGTATCATCTTCCATTGTCAATATTGCCCGGCGGACTTCATCGATTCCTGAGCGACAGTCAATTCATGAAAGAAAAGTTTTCATTCATCTTCGTTCGCCCTATCCGGTTGTATTTTGATCGCCAGATGCGCGAGCAGTGGTTAAGGGACATGATAAACGAAGGCCGGAAAAAACATATTCTTATGGACGATGACGCCCGGACAATACTTTCGCAGATAGACGAGCCTTATATTCAGAAATATTTGGTGAGCCTCGTGGTACATCTTTTGACGCTGCCGGTTACACAGATCGTCTCTATATTGGTAAGCTGGATATATGTCAGGACCCATCCGGAACTAACTTCTGGGCAGGCAACTGCAGCGGTAGCCGGAATACTTATCGCATTTCAGCTTACGCCGATTTCCCCGGGTTCAATATGCAGGGGTTTATACACAACTTGTCTGGCGATCCATGACCGCAACTTCAAGGATTACAATATCGCACTATTCCTGAGTTATTTCAAATATGTCGGGTATCTTGCCTTTCCTATTCAGATGGCTCATCATTATCCGGCGTTGTCACGTTTCATGGCGGGCCACTGGGCGACGGAGGCGACGCATATCGTTCCGGTGTTCGGTGAAAGAGGAGCCTTGCTGGAGCATCGGGTGTTCAGTCTGTTTTATAACTTGCCGCTGACGTTGCGGAGGCGGATGCAAAAACGCGCCGAGTTGCGGGCGACACTGACTCCGAGATACTGGCATGCGGGTTTGTGCGCGATAGCGATAGCTGCGGTTTTCGGAATGTTCGACCGTTTGCAGCTTCAGGAGATGATACAAGCCAATGCGGTAAGCGGGCTTTGGTGGTTGAGTTTCGTAATGCCGCTTGCCATGGGAGCGATAGTGACTTTGTGGTGCGGGGGGGCAACTTTGGGAAAACGCATTATAACAGCATCCATTTGCGGGCTGTCTGGGAGCCTGATCTATACCGGCATAACCGTATTCCAGGTTTCAGGCAGTGAAATTTTGCCAAAACAGATAATTTCCGCGGGGGTATGGAGGTTATTTGTATTTGCCATTTTCATGACAATCGGAGCTATTATCACAGAATTGAAGCTGCCGGACCCGGATTTACGCCCTGAAACGCGATAAATAGGTGACTGTCCCTAATTAAATTGCCTTATTGTCGCCATTATTTATCCCTTATCATTTAGTTATTTAGAGCCGATTCGGTTATTTACATAGGCTTTGGAGTTATGTGAGAATTTCCACGGCCAAGCCAAGCTTGACCGTGCCACCCAAATATAATAGGTGCAAATTAACTTTCATTATTATTACTTGTCAAATAATTGAGTTTATGCGACAATACCAAATGTGTGTGCTATGGGTGTGTTGCGCCTGACGCACACTTTATCAAGCTGACCGGTATATAGGTTATGGATGGCTTTTTTGTTTTTTGGAGTGCGGAGAAATGACAAATAGTTTTGGTTCACTTTGCGACGACTTTTACGTCGACATGCATATAAATACGGAGCTTGAGCTTCCGAGCGAGCGGGATACGGTTTTAACATTTTTCGAGCGTATCCAGCGTCAGTTTCCGGCGATGGGGAACTTTACGCAAAGGGAGTCCAATGACTTCTGTCTTGAAGAGGAGAGGGACGGCGAAAAATACCGCTGGGTCGCTCTTGAGATGGATCGTATATGCACCGGCTGTGCGAATCCGGAAAACTTTGAGGATGCGTATGTCCTTGACGAACTGGTACTCGATATTGCTCCTTACATGTTGGGAGTAAGTCATCTGGATATCAGTTCGCTTGATGTAACCTTTACGATGGATTTTGATTATCGCGGCAATCACGATGAGATCATAGCCGATGCGTTTTTCGGCGCAACAGCTTTTGGCAGTCTGCTTGACCTGCCGGGCGCAAAGCCGGTTGGTTTTGCTCCGACGGTGGTGGTGGCCCTTAGCGAGGATTGCCGAAAACAGTTACGGATCGCGATCGAGCCGCGAACGACCGTTCACGAACTCAGGAACGAAAAATACAAACCAAACGAGCCGATAAGCCTTTATTTTACTGTTCGCCAGTACCCGAATCCTTACGGTAAGTTCAATGCAAAGGAATCGTTCAAATGGCAGTGTGCTATGGCAGAGGAATTGATGGCCGAGAAGATCGTACCCGATTTTGTGCATCCGCTGATGAACGCTATCGCACAGCATCGCAAATAATAATAAGGACAACGAAGTTATTAAGGAGAATATAGTATGGCGATCGAAGCGGGAATAAGCAGTTACAATTTGAAGACTCTCAGGTTATACGCTATTATATGTGTTGTCGTAGCCGTTATATTTGCTTACGATGGCTATTTTAGCAAATATGAATGGTCGAAGAGGCAGGGTTTCTATCAGGAACACTTCGTGGACAATGGCAACCAAGCCGACGGTACCATGAAGTTCAACCAGACTCTTCCGCCTTTTCTTATCGTTGGTGCAGTCTTTTTTGGCTTGAAATACATGATGACAAAGGACAGGAAGGCCATTGCTGACGAAAACGAACTGAGTGTATACGACGGTACAAAGATCACATACGATTCTATCGAAAAAATAGACAAGACACATTTCGATTCAAAGGGGTATTTTGTTATCACCTATAAAGATGACGGCGGCAGCGAAGTGGATTATAAACTCAGCGACAGAACGTACGACAACCTGCCGGCGGTACTGGACCATATCGTAGCGAAAATAAGTTAAATGAAAAAATTCAAACAAAGGATTGTATTTCAATGAATTGTTGCGTAGTAGGATTACAGTGGGGCGACGAGGGCAAGGGTAAGGTAGTCGATATCTTAGCCGAACAGAGCGATGTAGTGGTCAGATACGGCGGCGGCGCAAATGCCGGCCATACAGTCATTATCGGTGACGAGCGGTTTGCTCTTCATATAATGCCGAGCGGCGCTGTTCGTAAAGGAATGACTTGCGTTATCGGAAATGGTGTCGTAGTTGATCCCGCGATATTGATAGGGGAGATCGACGGGCTAAACGCAAGGGGCATCAGCCTTGAGGGACGTTTGCTGATCAGCGAAAATGCGCATGTCGTTCTCGATTATCACAAAGCAGAGGATATGCTTCGCGAAGAGTCGTTAGGCAAGAACAAGATCGGCACCACAGCCAGAGGCATAGGCCCGTGCTACGCCGACAAGACCGGCAGAAGCTATGCCGTCAGAATGGCTGACTTCAGGGATATGGATTCACTGAGGGACCGGCTCGCCAGGATCGTAGATTATAAGAACAAAATATTCTCAGCATTGTACGAAGCCGACCCAATAAATAGCGACGAAATATTCGAAAAGTGCAAGGTCTATAAGGAAAGGCTTGGCGGGTTTATCACAAACACGACGCGTTATCTGCACGAATCGATCGCTGCAAATAAAAATATTCTTTTCGAAGGCGCCCAAGGGGCACTGCTCGACCTCGATCATGGAACGTTTCCCTTTGTAACAAGCTCAAATGCCAGCGCTCTCGGCATGGGCCCGGGCTGCGGTGTTCCGGCTCAGAAGGTCGACAGATTCGTCGGACTCGTAAAGGCCTATGCCACGAGAGTAGGAGCAGGGCCCTTTCCGTCAGAGCAGGACAATGACATCGGCGACCTTATACGCGAAAAGGGGCACGAATACGGAACGACAACCGGCAGGCCCAGAAGATGCGGATGGTTCGATGCCGTTGCGGTCAAATACACCGCTGCGATCGGCGGCATAACGGAAATAGCGATGATGCACCTCGATACGCTCAGGGGGATGAAAAAGTTGAAAGTCTGCAAAGCCTATAAAATAGACGGTGTGGAAACTACGTTCTTCCCGTCCGATGCTAACGAACTTGCCAAAGCCGAATGTGTTTACGAGACCGTCGATGGATGGGACGAGGATCTGTCGGAGATAACCAATTACGATCAGTTTCCGGCAACGGTACATAGTTACGTTAAACTTATCGAGGACCTCGCCGGTGTACCTATTACGATCCTGGGCGTAGGGCCAAAGCGAAGTCAGGCGATTTTCAGATAGGCGATCAGCCGGCGATGGTGTTCTTGTGGGAATGGATATTAACTTGAAAGCGAAGTTTTGAGAGAAAGCTTTGAACAAAAACGTCAACGTGCGGCACAGCGTTTGGACCTGTCGCCGGAGTCGATACCTCGTCACATTGCTATTATCATGGATGGCAACGGCAGATGGGCCAAGGCTCACGGACTGCCGCGATTTGAAGGTCATAAAGAAGGCGGCAAGACCCTTGAGAGTATCATCCTTCACAGCGTGGACATCGGGATCGAGAGTGTGACGATCTATTCGTTCAGCATGCAGAATTGGAAGAGGCCCGCCGAAGAAGTCGAATTCCTCATGTATCTTTATACCGCCTACCTCGAAGGGATAAGGCCACAGCTTATAGAAAATGATATCCGATTGGTACATCTGGGCCAAAAAGAACGACTGCCGGATAAGGTCGTCGATGCCCTTGAAGAAACGATGGAGATCACCTGCGATAATGACGGTATGATCCTGGGTCTTGCACTGAATTACGGAGCCAGAACGGAAATAACAGACGCCGTCAAAAAGATCGCGGCTCAATGCATTGCAGGTGAGCTTAACCCGGAAGATATTGACGAAGACTGCATAGCCCGCCATCTGGATACGGCGAATCTTCCCGATCCCGACCTGCTGATAAGAACTTCCGGCGAGATGAGGATCAGCAATTTCCTGCTCTGGCAGATCTCATATACCGAGTTTTATGTTACCGACACCCACTGGCCGGCGTTTAGCAACGAAGAACTCGACAAAGCAATAATAGCGTACTCGCAGCGATTGCGACGTTTTGGTGACGTTGAACCGAAAACCGTCAATTAGGATTCAGAGAAAAAACTTGTACTGTTAATTTTGGTTCTCTATGCTGAAATATAGACTTATCTTCGGAACTCTGATGGCTCTTACCTTTATCGGCTTGATCGTCTTTGACGCCTGGCTCGACGGTTCGCTGCTGGCATCGACTCCTGACAAGGATTTACAGGGGAGCATCCTTTGCGTATTGGTCGCGGTGCTGACGATCCCTGCCATAATCGAATTAGCCGGACTTATCGGCAGAACCGGAGCGACTGTTTTCAAACCATTAGCTTTGGTTTCTTCGATGCTGCTTGCGACGAGTTGGTATTGGCGGCAGTTCTTTTCGGATCCGATCGGGTTCCACCTGTACTACTTGCTTTTTGTGAGTGCATTTACAGTGCTGCTCCTTTTCGTTTATCAGGCAAAATGTTTTAAGAACGCAGGGGTAATACGAAATTGTGCGGGCAACTTATTCGCGATATTCTATCTTGGATTCCTGAGCAGTTTCGTGTTAGGCGTGCGAATAGAATTCGGAATATGGCCACTTTTCATGTTCGTTGCCGTTATAAAGTGTTCGGACATCGGTGCCTATACCACGGGTAAATTATTTGGAAAACACAAATTCTCACCCAGTATTAGTCCCGGCAAAACATGGGAAGGTATGTGCGGAGCGGTAATATTTGCAGCCGTTATATCTGTGATATTTTCGCTCAATTGCGATATAATGCCGTGGTGGTTGGCAATTGTTTTCGGTGGGGTATTCGCCTTTGCCGGACAGTTTGGCGATCTGGCCGAGTCGATGTTGAAAAGGGATGCCGAGCAGAAAGATTCGTCTGACAAGGTACCCGGTTTCGGCGGGGTGCTTGATATTCTTGACTCACCGCTGGCGACGGCTCCGCTGGCATACTTTTTCTTTACGCTTTTGAATAAATAACGGAGAAACCGTTTGGAAATCAAAATTGAATTAGACTCTGAAATACAGCGAATGGAGCTTTTCGGTCCGGCTGACAAGCATCTGCGGATCTTGCGTAAAGAGTTCGATGTCAAGATAAGTGCGCGTAGCGGCATCGTAACGATAACCGGGACCAAGGAGCCCGCCGAAGCCGTAGCTAAGGTCGTCTCCCGGATGCAGGAACGCCTGACGGAACGAAAATCTCTCGACGATTCGGACATTACCGAACTGCTCACGCAGATCAGGGCCAATTTGCATCCTAAAAAAGACGAGAAACTTGTAGTGTACTCAAACAAGGGCGTGATCGAACCTTTTACCGAGGGCCAACGCAAGTATATCAAAATGATGCTGTCCCGGGATCTTACCTTCTGCACCGGCCCTGCCGGTACCGGTAAAACATACCTTGCCGTGGCGGTCGCCGTTTCAATGCTCAAGAAAAGACAGGTAAGAAAGATCGTACTGGCAAGACCAGCCGTCGAAGCCGGAGAAAAACTGGGGTTTCTTCCCGGAGATTTGCAGGCAAAGGTCAATCCTTATCTAAGGCCGCTATTCGACAGCCTTGAGGATATGATGGATTTTTCTCAGATGAAAAAATTTATCGAAATGGATATAATAGAGGTGATCCCGCTTGCATTTATGCGAGGCAGAACGCTTAACGAAGCGATTGTCATCTGTGACGAGTCCCAGAATACACTGCCTTCGCAGATGCTCATGTTCCTGACACGCCTCGGACGCGGGTCAAAGATGATCATTACCGGCGACATAACGCAGATGGATCTGGAAAAGGGGCAGAAATGCGGTATGGTCGATGCGATAGAGACTCTCAAAGGAGTCAAAGGAATTGGGTGTACAAAACTTGGCGAACATGATATTGTAAGGCATACCCTTGTGCAGAATATTGTTCAGGCGTATGACAAAAGGAAAAAGAAAAAATAACAGCGACGGGTTTCAATGGCCATAAAGAAAAAGAAAGTCAGTGCAAGACGCCAGCATGTGCGTGATAACATAACTGCGGATCGCTTTGTATATTTAAGGCAGTTCCTCAACAGCACTCTGCCGGTTGCTATCACAGTGTTAGTATTGTTTACAGCATCGGTTATCACATTGCTTAGCATAGATACCGCAGGCGGCCTGTTCCCCTTCAGATGGCGGCCGCTGGCAGCGGTCTCGGCGATCACTGCGATCACCATACTCGTCTGCGTCGGAGCGGCGTTTTATGTACATCACTATCAGAAAAGGGTTATGTCCAAACCGACAAGAATGATCGCACTGGCGGGATTGTTCCTCGTCCTGTTGGTTCTTACAAGGGTCGGTTCGCTTTTCGAAGAGTGGATATACCTCGCGACCGGTTCCGCCGTTACGAGCGCGATAATACTGACGATAGCATACAATCAGCGATTTGCTCTCGGAATGACATTGTTCTACTGCATACTTGCCTGCTTTGCGGTAAGTGAGATCGCGACAGTGGAACTTTTCCTGACGATGATGGCCGGTGTCGTTACCTGCTGTTTTTCACTGAGAGAAATACGGACACGCATGAAGTTGATCGAAGTATCGACGCTGGCTTCGGTCGCGGTATTTGTTACAGCAACGGCAATTGGAATTATCCAGCAGAAAGATACCATAAGAATATTTCTTGATTCAGGTGCCGCCGCCGCCGTTACCGTAGCTGTCGGACTTGTCATTCAGGGGTTCTTACCGATCATCGAAAAGGCTTTCGGGATAGCGACCAGCATGACGCTCATGGACTACAGTGACGCAAACCAGCCGCTTCTCAAAAAACTTGCGATGGAGGCCCCCGGAACATTTAGCCACAGCCTTTTGATAGGAACCATTGCCGAATCCGCTGCGGAAACGATAGGCGCAAATGGTCTGCTCTGTCGCGTCGGAGCATACTATCATGACATCGGCAAGATCAACAAGTCTCCTTATTTTGTTGAGAACCAGATGGGTTCGGCCAGTCGCCATGAACAGTTGTCGCCGGCAATGAGCCAGTTGGTAATTGTCGGCCATGTCAAAGACGGCATTGAGATAGCAAAAGAATACGGACTGCCCGCGATACTCAGACAGTTCATTGAAACGCACCATGGGACCACGTTGATCGAATATTTTTTCCATGCAGCAAAGAAAAAGCAGGATGACAAGCAGACCCCGGTATCGGAATCGGAGTTTAGATACCCCGGCCCGAAACCGCGATCAAAAGAAGCTGCGATAGTCATGCTTGCAGATGCCAGCGAGAGCGCATCGCGGTCACTTTCAGATATGTCGCCAACGAAGGTCGAAGCAGTGGTTCATAATATGGCGATGAAACGTTTACAGGATGGGCAATTCGATGAGTGCGATCTGACGCTTAGAGAGCTGAGTTTCATTGAGAAAGCTCTTTCCAAATCGCTTGCCGCACATCATCACGGACGTATCGCTTACCCGACAGCCCCGGATGAACCGATCTCGGAATCAGAGGATAAGCCCGATGAAAGCGGCGACACATCGGATAATACACCCGGTGAATCGTCGCAATCGCCAAAGCCTGTCGGTGAGGATTGAGTGCCGAATGAGCGACAAAGAAGTGAATGTTGAGATTACCTGTGATATTGAAGCCCTTGAGGTCGATACCGGCAAACTTGAAGAACTCGCCGGTCAGATATGCGGGCGTTTTGGCGTATGCCCTGTGACGGTAAGCATTGCGATAGTCGGCGACGAAGAGATGTTGAGGGTGAACAAGGAGTTTCTCGACTCTAACGAGCAGACGGATGTGATAAGTTTTGATCTTTCGGATGAAAATGAGACTTTGAAAGTTTTCGAACTCGTAGTCAATGCCGACCAGGCGCTTCGGCAGGCCCAAAGCAGGGGCCACTTACAGCAAGCCGAACTTGCCCTTTATATAACGCATGGTTTGCTTCATAATTTGGGTTTCGACGACATCGACGAAGAAGATGCAAGGAAGATGCACGCTATGGAAGACAAGATACTGCAAGAAGCCGGATACGGCATCGTGTATGAAAAGTAATTTTTTTGAAAGGGATAATAACAAGTGAATGAAGCGGACTGGTCGATATTATTGATTTGCATTCTTGCGGCGGCATCGCTGTTTTTTTCTTTGAATGGTCTGGCGCTTCGCTCATTTTCACGCGTAAAGCTTCAGGAGGCTTTTAAGAAGAGAGGGAAAGATGAACTCTTTGATGGTCTTGTGGAAAATAACGAATCGCTTTTGCTAACGTGTCTTTTATTCAAACTCATCGCCGATACCGGCGTAGTGATTGTGCTTGCGGTATTATTCGCCGCCAAGGGCCGCCTGTTTTCTTTCGTAGTGGCGGTTGTGATATTCGAATTCCTTTGCCTTACCATTCCGCATTTCTGGGCCAGATATACGGGCGAAAGTTCGCTTGCCCAGACATACGGCTTGCTCAGGATACTATCGGCAGCGGCAAAACCTGTGCTTGTCCTATTAAAACTTAACGACAGTCTCGTACGTCGTCTTGCCGGGATAACGGAGGCAACCTTCGACCAGACGCAGGAAGAAAAACAGGAAGAGATACTCAGTTTCGTCGAGCAGGGGAAACTTGAAGGTGTCGTCGACGAAGAAGAAATGGAGATGATCGAAAACGTACTCGAACTTAGCGACAGCACAGCCGACGAGATCATGACTCCCCGAACGGATATGGTTGCCGTCGATATCGATGACGATCTTCTGGCGGTTCTTGAGACAATAACCAAAGCCGGTCACTCCCGAATACCAGTCTATAAAGGGAACATCGACAATATCACCGGATTGATCTACGCAAAGGATCTTCTGGCTGAGATCGGTAAGGATCCGAAGGATTTTAAGCTGCACGAAAAGATAAGGGATGCTTACTTTGTTCCTGAGACCAAGCCACTGAGAGTATTGCTTCATGAATTTCAGAATCAAAAGCTGCACATCGCGATCGTTCTGGACGAGTATGGCGGAACCGCCGGTATCGTTACTATCGAAGATATTCTCGAAGAGCTTGTCGGCGAAATAGTTGACGAATATGAAGATACTCCGCCCATAGCCGTTAAGAAGATCGATGATAATACCATAGAACTTGAAGCAAGAATTTACATCGATGACCTTAACCGCGATTTCGAGCTGAACCTTCCAGAGGAGGAGGATTACGATACGGTTGGCGGTTTTGTATTCTCGCATCTGGGCTATATTCCGAAGACGGGCGAGACGTTCGATTACGAAGGCATGGGATTTACCATAGTCCTTGCCGAGACGAGGGAAATAAAACGAATAAGGATCAAGATAACTCCCGGTTAAGATCGCAACGGTGACTCTATGCTCGAAAAAGATCAGGCGATATGTTTGCGTACGGTCGATTACTCCGATACTTCGCAGATCGTAACCCTCTTCGGCAGAAATAGCGGTAAGATATCCGCGATAGCAAAAGGGTCAAAGCGGGCAAAATCTGCCTTTGAAGGGCCAATCGAAGTTTTTTCATTCGGGCAGATCGTCTTTTCCACTCCCGCTTCGGGAAAACTTGCAACGCTAACCGAGTTTGGCCAGCGTCCAATCTTCAGGCAATTACGAAACAGACTTTTTGCGCTTAACTGCGGTTTCTTCGCCGTAGAGCTTATCGATAATTTGACGCATGAGCACGACCGGCATCCGGCTTTGTTTGACGCGATGGTGCAATTCCTTGAAGATGTCCAGAGCAGTGTCGATGACGCTCAGGGGCTTTGTTTTCTTGTACTTTTCCAGCTTTCACTGTTAGAGGAGATCGGGACAAGGCCGGTACTGGGCAGATGCGCCAACTGCAAGGCAGCATATAACGAAAACTGGCAGCGGGTATATTTCAGCTCTGCCGCAAACGGTTTGCTCTGTCCGGATTGTGAAACATCTTTTGAAGATAAAATGCGCATAGGCAAAGATTGCGCCGCCTGCTTCAGCGATATAAGGCAGATAGGAACTGCCAGCCGGCAAACTCTTAACGAAATGGAACGTGTCCTCGTGGAGGACTTCAGCGCAATGATGCACCGCAGGCCGAAGATGGCGAAATATTTTCTTTAAGAGTCGCTGCCTTCAAAAAGCTCTGGCGAACTGTTGGCGTCTACCTTTGCTTTATAAGGCAATCCGAGATGATCGCAAGCAGCTTTTGTTACTTCTCTGCCGCGTCTGGTTCTGCGAACGAATCCGACTTGCAGAAGATACGGTTCGACGACATCTTCAAGCGTATCACGTTCTTCGCCTAACGTTGCGGCTATCGCTTCGATACCGGCCGGGCCGCCATCGTAGATGTTTATCAGTGCCCGAAGGAACGACCTGTCCAGTTCGTCAAGGCCGAGTTCGTCGATCTGTTCCATTTCCAGTGATTGTTCGACTATATCGAGCGTCAACTTGCCCGTACCTTTAACCTGCGCATAGTCGCGGACCCTTTTCAAAAGTCGGTTGGCGATACGAGGTGTTCCGCGCGATCGTGCCGCGATCATTTCGAGTGAGCCGTCAACGTGGTCCAGTTCCAACAATCCAGCCGAGCGGGCGACGATTCTCGTAAGCTCATCGGCACAATAAAATTTAAGATGATACGTCATGCCGAAGCGGCCGCGTAAAGGTGCGCTTAAGAGTCCCGCCCTTGTTGTGGCTCCTACGAGTGTAAATCGCTTGAGGGGAAAGTTTATGGTCTTTGCGTGCAAGCCGCTGTCGACGGTGAAGTCCACTTTGAAATCTTCCATCGCAGGATACATGAACTCTTCGACCGGTGCGCTCAAACGGTGTATCTCGTCAATGAAAAGCACGTCCCCTTCGCCTACGTTGCTCAACAGGCCCATCACGTCACCTTGTTTCGTAAGTGCCGGACCAGACGATGACCGGATCGAAGCCGACATCTCATTGGCGATCACATTCGCAAGCGTAGTCTTACCCAATCCGGGCGGGCCGTAGAACAGGATATGCTCCAACGGTTCCCCTCGCTGCTTGGCGGCGGTGATAGCGATGGATAGTTTCTCGCGTACGTTTTCCTGACCGATGCACTCGTCAAGGCTTTGGGGACGCAGAGCGAAGTTAAACGTCTCTTCCTGCTGCCCGCCGGAATCCGCACTCAATACTCTATCGATTGCCATACCATAAACTTTCTAAACTTCAATCCCTTGTTTAATCCGGTATACCAGCGGCACAAGCTGCTCAGCCGTTTTAATATCCGGATGCCTCGAACATGCAAGCGCGATAAGCTCCATAGCTTCGGTCCGCTTTTCGCCCCAGGCGATCAAAATCTCCATCGCCTCCACCTGATACGCATCGAAAGCCGCTCCCTGTTTTGCCGATTGCGAAAGATTCGCCGCCGCAAAATCGGAAAGCTTTCCCTTAAGTTCTGCTATGATGAGTTGGGCGAGTCTCTTACCAATAGACGGTAGCGACATGAGGATCTTCTCGTCGCCTGCTTCGACCGCCGCCGCGATCGTAGCGACTGGCATTGCAAGTGACTTTAGACCCTTCTTTATGCCGAGGCCCTTTACCTTTGTGTACTTTACGAAAAATTCCTTTTCGGCATTGCTCTGAAAACCGATCATTCGCGGTATAAGGTTGCCGCCGCCAGGCGTACCTTCGTAATATTCCATCGTTGCCAGCGTAATCTGCGAACCGATCTTATTACCGAGTGCGCTCACCACATAGCCGGGCATCATCACCTCATAGCAGACCGGACCCACACGGACAATGCCGCTTGCCGTTGACATCTTAACGAGTTCGCCTTCGATCTGAGCGATCATTTATAGTTTTACTCCTGAAAGAGATTTTTCATTCGCGCAACAAAGTGCTACCGCTATCGCGTCGGCTACATCGTTGGGCTCCGGGACGCTGGCCAAGCCAAGTATCGATTGGATCGCCCTTTGCATTTGCCCTTTACTCGCCCTGCCGTGTCCGGTCAGCGATTTCTTTATTCTCGTCGCGGCA
This sequence comes from Phycisphaerales bacterium, assembly GCA_011053245.1. Next base: position 57 of record DRGS01000055.1, on the reverse strand, counting down.
AAGCTTTTTACCGAAGCGCCGGCTTCGGCGGCCCGTTGTAGTATAACACCTCTTGCG
>DRGS01000054.1 GCA_011053245.1 Phycisphaerales bacterium | reverse complement strand
AGATGTGTATAAGAGACAGACGCCAAATGAATCATCGGAAGAAGATTTCGCGGTGTGCCTGGGGCATCTGAAAGAGATCCTTGGGTCGAAGGATAAGGTCATTCTTGTATGTCACCATCCGGCTGGGGATACGGTAGTTGATTTTACCGGCAGCGGTCATTCGGGCAGTGTTTCGGTGAGGGAGTTCATAGAGAGTTGTCAACCGATGCTTGCTTTGTCGGGACATATTCACGATGCGCCCGGTGTTGACCATATCGGCAAGACAACGCTTGTCAATCCCGGTCCTATGCAGCGCGGGTGCTATGCATATATTGAGGTCAACGAAGATGGCCAAGTTGAGGCCGTTGAATTGCGAAACGCGAGTAACTATGGCAGAAAATAAAAATTGCTGCATGGCATCTCTGACCGAACGGCTTATCGATCGGGTCAAGGGGAGCTTTCGTCCGTTGGGTGACGGGGGCGATCGTCTTTGCCGTTTTGAAGTTGAAGCTGAAGATGTTTGTCCGCTTGGCTGGCTGAGTGTTCAGAGGAATGATTCGAAAATATATTGGTCAGACAGAGAAGGGACTTTTGAAGCGGGGGGCATCGGATGCGCCGATGTGCTGATAGACGACGGGGGCTATACGGTGGCGGAAGCTCTGGCGAAGATCGAAAAGCGACTGAGTTCCTGCGATGAAGGCACAAGGTATTTCGGCAGTATGTGTTTCGATCCGCGGGGCAGCGGTTCCGGACAGTGGGCGGGATTTGGGAGGTATTATTTTGTTGTTCCGGAGTTTGAACTATTACGGGAGGCCGGGGAAAGCAGTTTTGTCTTTAATATAGTATGTCAGTCCGGCGATAGCTGTGAAACGATAGTCGGAAAACTTTTGCGGTCGTTGGGGGCGATAGTTTTCGAAGACGGTGCAGTCAGGCAGGTACCGGTCGGTCCGGCTGTTATCAAAACGATAAGGCGCCAAGACCAGCCGGACAAGTCGCAATGGCAGCGAAATGTTATCAGCGCAGTTAATGATATTTCCCGTAAAGATATTGAAAAGGTTGTTCTGGCTCGCAAGGTGGTTTTCGAAGCGGCTGAAAATATTGACGCTATCGAACTGCTGCGGGAAGTGAAAAATGGAAACTTAGCAACGTATAGCTTTTGTATTCAACCGCAAGCTGAAAGTGCGTTTATCGGGTGCAGTCCCGAATGTTTGTATAAGACGGACGGCAATCGTATTTACAGTGAAGCGGTCGCCGGGACATGTCCGTCGGGAGCGAGTAGTCAGGAGCAGCAAAGTTTTCGAGAGAGTATGCGGCAATCGCCAAAGGAGCAGTCCGAACATCAGTACGTCTTTGATGATGTCAAGGCAGGGTTGGAGTGCGTATGCGATGAGGTGAAAGTTGTGAGCGAAAGGGATATCCTGTCATTAAGTTACGTTCAGCATTTTCGCAGTACGTTTGCCGGCTGTGTAAGCGGTGATGTGCATACATATGATATGATCGAAGCGCTGCACCCGACGTCGGCGGTTAACGGTTTTCCGCGGGATCGTGCTTTGAATGCGATCGGGAAATACGAAACTTTTTCGCGGGGCTGTTATGGCGGGCCCGTCGGATGGATCGAGCGTGATTCGGCGGAGTTTGCCGTTGGTATTCGTTCGGGGCTTGTAGAGGGGAAAAGTATCTCGCTGTTTGCCGGAGCCGGTATCGTAAGCGCTTCCGAAGCTGAGATGGAATGGGACGAAACGGAAAATAAGCTGCGACAATTTACGGATGTGATCGGCGGATAGAACTTTTTGATAATGAAGAAAAACTTAAATACATTTTGGGCCTCGCTGATAGTCGAAGAACTTATCCGAAACGGGATCGAGTACTTCTGCATTTCGCCGGGGTCGCGTTCTACGCCTTTGGTTGTTGCGGTTGCGCGCAATAAGAATGCTCGCAGTATAGTTTGCTACGACGAACGAAGTTGCGCGTTTCATGCGGTTGGTTACGCAAGGGCGACGAATAAACCGGCTGTTGTCATAACGACTTCCGGGACGGCGGCGGCTAATCTTTATCCGGCGGTGACGGAGGCGAGCAACGATAAAGTGCCTCTCGTCATTCTTACGGCTGACAGGCCGCCGGAACTTATCGATACCGGGGCGAACCAGACGATAGATCAACCGAAGATGTTCGGAGCCTATACCCGCTGGCAGTTCGATCTTCCGTGTCCGGATGAATCAATTGCACCGGAGATGGTGCTGACAACCGTTGATCAGGCAATCTATCGGAGCAGGTATAACAATGCAGGGCCGGTGCATATTAATTGCCGGTATCGCAAGCCGCTTGAGCCGGATGATGTGTCGCCTTCGGACGAATATCTTAAGAATATTGTCAAATGGAAAACAAACTCAGAGCCTTTCAGTGTGTATCCAGAGTCTGCGGTCTCGGTTTCAAATGAAACCCTGGATTCTCTGGTTGGTATCATTGACAGCAGCGAGAGGGTGATGGTCGTTGTCGGGAAACTCAATACGGACGGAGAGCGGCAGGCGACTCTGGGACTTATTAAGAAATTGAACTGCCCGGTCTATGCCGATCTTACAAGCGGTTTGAGGTTGGGCGAGTGCGATACGAATCTGATCCGGTACTATGACCTGGAGCTTATGTCGGCAGAGTTTAACGAACTGGCGAAACCTTCCGTGGTGATCCATCTTGGCGGGAAGACAACGTCCAAGAGGGTCGGGCAATTCTTCGATCTTAATCGTCCGGAGGACTATGTCGTTATTAAGAATAGTCCCCAGCGTTATGACCCGGTACATGCTGTGACGATGCAAATCGAAGCTGACGTCTGTGAAGTGTGCCGGGCGTTATGTGATCTGGTAAAAGCAAAATCTGCGGGGGAGTATGCGAAATTCTTTGATCGCAAAGCTGAACAGGCGACAAGGGTGATCGCAGAGAATATTGATAACGAAAAGCGTATGAGTGAGCCTTTTATCGCAAGGGAGGTCAGCAAGTCTCTGCCGGAAGGAGCGTCGCTGTTTGTTTCCAATAGTATGCCTATCCGTGATGTTGACCTGTACGGCGCAGGGGCGAGGGCGAATATAAATATTGCGGCCAATAGAGGCGTAAGCGGAATCGACGGGATCATCTCGAGTGCGGCGG
>DRGS01000053.1 GCA_011053245.1 Phycisphaerales bacterium | reverse complement strand
TTTTCATCCACATTGCGAATCCATTTTTGTCCCAGTAAATGATTTTCAGGATTTTCTTGCGTCTATTGCAGAACAGAAATAAATTCCCTTCAAATGGATCCATCTCCAGCTCTTCAGATACGATGATCGACAGCCCGTTGATTTGTTTCCTCATATCCGTTGGCCCCGGCTTTACGAAAATCCTGACCTTGTTCCAATCCAGAATCATCTCAGTGACTCGAGTGCTTTCACCATCTCGCACAGTAGGTGCGGATCAAATCCTCTCTCGGCTTCGATCCGGTATTTGCCCGCGACAACGATCTGTAACCTAGGTTTTGCGGTGGGGTTTGAACTCAGTTTCACCTCCACCATTCCTTGTGCCCGCTTTTCTTTGCTGATTCGGGCAAACCAGTAGTCCAGTGTTGATTTGTTGAATCCGTTCCGGGCACTGAATTCTTTTCGGCTCAGACCGCTTTTTCGGTACTCCTGTAGATTGCGTTTCCAGAATACCCGTTTGTCGTTTGTTTTTGTCTGCATCTTTGCCTGCCTTCCGTTCATGGTAGTGGGTATTTGGGCAAAGATGCCACACATCGAGCTCGCGCGGTAGGTGTGGTTCCTTTATCGCTTACGTACCTTTGTACCTGCTTACACGAATAATCTACTGGAGATAGGTCTTCCCGCTTCAATCCCAGCCGTTTCTAACTTTGTTACTTGGACAATTATCGCTTACCGTATGATCATAGTACCGCTTTGTTGTTCTGATATCCGCGTGTCCCAACTCACTCGCCGCCTTGGAGATTCCCAGTTTTTCAGACAACACAGTACCGCGATAGTGGCGGATCATATGAGCCGTTACGGGTTTGCCGATTGTCTTTTCTGCTAGATTTTTAATCCTGTTTGTTGTGGCGATCCTGCTGTACTGTTTCCCGTTATGCTCGAACAGGTAGCGCTCGCCCTGGAACTCTTGCCTAATCCGGTCATATAGCTCTGTCCGACAGCGCAGGTCTCGTTCCTTCTCACCTTTACCCATGATTGTGATATAGGTGATCCGTACTCCACGCCTGGCCTTGCCGATCTCAGCACTCAAGGTTTCCGTGATCCTTGCCCCGGTTTCTGCTAGAACACCGATCATCATACCCCAGCCGCAGGTCCGCCGCTTCGATTAACGTCTCGATCTCTTCTCCGGTAGGTACTCGATCAACCTTACCGAGCCCCGCCTTGACCTTCCGCAGTTTCATCGATTGCAGATACTTCTCGATCCCGTAGCGTTGTCCGTTATTCAACCCCGGCGATCTATCCAGACCTTCTCGTACCGACTGCTTAACTGCCTTTATCCGTTGGTTGTACCAGCTAGCAGAGCATGTGATATTCGGTTCGGTTTCGCAATGTATATTTTCAAAAACTCTGTTGGAAAACTTGAGCGGCATGATATAATTGAGTTAAGCGAGAATGAAGAAGAAAAGCGTTAGCACAGTTCTTACTCTTGTCAGCTTGATACTACTTGCCTGTCCAATTGCCGATCCACCAAATGAAAATACAGATACCGAACTGCCGGGAACGGCTCCACCGGTCCCAACGAGTTTTACCGGAGATAACAATCGGATGACTTTTATTTTACAAGGCTTTTCGATCGGAAAAGGAACGACGTCCAATACCTTGCTGATGAAACCTGTCACAATCAACGTCCGTAATAATCAGGACTTTTTTATCATTGGGAATGCATATGCGACGAGATCATTACCAAACATAGAATGGGCGTCCACTATAGTACCTATAACCAATATTACGAGTGGTAAAGCTTTTAGTTTTATCAAGATGGAGAGCGTTGAATACAAGGATACCCAGCGAACAGTACTGGCAGAAGGTCTCAGTTTCGTTACTGGATCAGTAGGAATCCTGGGTTCAGTGCAAACTAATACCTGTTTGGCGCCTTTTGAAACTGGCTATTTCTTGCTGTTAAAAAACGACCTATATAGTGATCTTGCAGTGGTTGAATTTGATCTGGAGTATATGACATGGGAGGTCAACAACCCCGATGCGAGAATATTACCGACGGATGTTACATATACTCCCGATATTATATCTGATCTAATCAGCGTTAAATTCATGAATTATGGAAATGCTACAGCTATTGTCGGGAACTCCAGCCAATACATTCTGTTAAGTGACGCGATGATTCCTTTAGATTGGGGTTTTATGGACAGCAACTTAAGCCCTTTTTTTGGTACTGTGTATCCGTTAGCCAGCGGATCTGTTGAAGACAGCTTGATATACGCCGGATCTGCGACACGAATAATTCCGTTTATTGACTTTGAAGATGAAAGCACAACAGGCAAAACGATTCTGTTGACCGAGCCCTATAGTAAAAGCTCTACGAGTCGACAAGAATATGAGGAAACGTTACTAGATCTCAGAAATACGCTGGAAGAAATAAAGAACAAAGCTCTCTTGGAAAAATAACCTTTTAAAACACTAAGAAGTCCGAATACCACACATCTCATCTATCATATCTAGAATCTTGAGAATGTCTGAATACTTTGAACCCCATTTGCACCCATAGCGGCGTCTGGGGGTATATTGCTGAAATAGTTGCTTATTCATCAAAAACCTTGCTCGAGGATTGCCACAGAGAGACTATCTCGGGCAAGGTGGTGCTTGGATGCCCCGGCTTTATTCAGTTATTTATTAGCACCGACGTTCCTTAATAAACTCTCTATTTCTGTTCGGTCTCTCTTTATTGCTACCGTCAGGGCTGTCTGTCCATACACATTTCTCACATTCATGTCAGCTTCCGTATATAGCAGAATCTTCACGACTTCGGCCTGATCGCACATCGCCGCATGCATCAGGGCTGTATAGCCAATCTCGTCTTTCGCATTCACATGAGCACCCGCCTTCAGCAGAATCTGCACGACTTCGGCCTGACCGTTCCTCGTCGCACGCAACAGGGCTGTCCGGCCATTCTCGTCTTTTGCACTCACATCAGCCCCCGCCTTCAGCAGAATCTGCATGACCTCTCCGGTGTGACCGTTCATCGCTACAGACATCAGGGCTGTACTGCCATCCTCGGTTTTCGCATTCACATGAGCACCCGCCTTCAGCAGAATCTCCACGACTTCGGTGTGACGTTCCGTGCGGTACCACCGGTGGCCTCTGGCTGCAAACATCAAGGT
>DRGS01000052.1 GCA_011053245.1 Phycisphaerales bacterium | reverse complement strand
CCATAAAAGTAATCCCCAATACCAGTATCGCTGTCTCAAAGCCAAAAGAAGCTATCAGCCATTTGGTAAGAGGCGCAGCATAAACCGATGCCAGACCGAACCCCGATACCACTATCCCTGCTATCATACCTGTCTTTGCAGGAGGGAACCATTTTACCGCAGCCGGCGTTGCAGAGGCATAACCGAAACCAATACCGGCACCGGCAAGAACGCCAAAACCAAAAACAAAACCAAAAACAGAAGTGCTCATACTGGCTACTATAAACCCTAAGCCAACCAGGATTCCCCCTATACTGGCCACGACACGAGGGCCGATTAGGTCCTGCATCCTGCCGGCAGGGACCATTACAAGCGAGAATATCAGACAGGCGAACATATATGGCAAAGATTTATCATCTTCGTTCCACCCCCATTCTGCCGGTATACGCTTGCTGATAACGCTCCATGTATACAGAATACCAAGAGCAAGGTTAATTCCCATCCCGGCAAACGTAACACGCCATCCGTGATTTTCAATAATTTCTTCTTTTGATGTAGTTACTTCTGCAGCCATAAAGATACTTTTCGTTTAGATAAACATCGGGCGCACGTTTTTACATACACCCGATTGAAAATTTAAACTTATTCGCCCCGGTCTGCGATGAGTTTTTCGATTATGCTCGGATCAGCCAATGTCGAAACATCACCGAGATTGCCGGTGTCTTTCTCTGCAATTTTGCGCAGGATTCGCCGCATAATCTTGCCTGAGCGAGTTTTGGGAAGGACAGGTGCGAACTGTATCGCCTCCGGCGTTGCGATAGGACCAATCTCTTTGCGAACGTGTTTAACAAGTTCCTTTTTCAGATCATCGCTTTCTTCGACACCATTTACAAGTGTTACGAATGCATAAAGCCCCTGGCCCTTAATCTCATGAGGTACCGGCGTAACCGCAGCTTCAGCCACCTTATCATGACTGACCAGAGCGCTTTCAACTTCTGCGGTTCCGATTCGATGGCCTGAAACATTTACAACGTCGTCGATTCTTCCCATCAGCCAATAGTCGCCATCCTCGTCGATTCGACAGCCGTCGCCGGCAAAGTAAGTATCATCATACATCGTAAAGTACGTATCGATAAATCTTTCGTGGTCGCCCCACATCGTTTTCATCATACCTGGCCAGGGCTTGCGGATGCAGAGTTTGCCGCCTTCATTCACAGCACATTCGCTGCCGTCGTCGCGAAGCACAACCGTGTCAACGCCAAAGAACGGCTTCGATGCACTACCCGGCTTCAACGTGTGAACGCCAGGCATCGGTGTAATCATAAAACCGCCGGTTTCGGTCTGCCACCACGTATCGACGATAGGACATTTGTTATGGCCGATCTTCTCGTAATACCACATCCACGCCTCCGGATTGATTGGTTCTCCAACGCTGCCGAGAACCCTCATCGTATCGAGTTTATACTTGGCGGGCCACTCGTCTCCATAACGCATCAATGCTCGAATAGCTGTTGGGGCGGTATAAAATACAGTAACGCCGAACTTGTCGCAAATCTGCCAGAACCTGCCAGCATCCGGATAGGTCGGAACACCCTCGAACATAAGGCTGGTTGCGCCATTTGCAAGCGGACCGTAAACAATATAACTGTGCCCCGTCACCCAGCCGATATCAGCCGTACACCAGTAAATGTCATCATCGTGAATATTAAAGACAATCTTGTGGGTCAAAGTCGTATGCATCAAATATCCGCCTGTGGTATGAACTACACCCTTTGGCTTGCCCGTTGAACCCGATGTGTAAAGAATAAACAGTACATCTTCGGCATTCATATGTTCGGGTTCGCACTGCTCACTGGCGCCAGCCATCTCGTCGTGATACCAGGCGTCTCTGCCTTGCTTCATATCACAGGGTTCGTTGTTGACTTTAACTACTATTACACTTTTGATCGTAGGTGTATTTTCCAATGCCTCATCTGCGATGTCTTTTAGTCTGATATGCTTGCCGGCGCGGAGTGAAACGTTAGCGGTAATTAGCATTTTGCAGTCCGAATCTACAACTCTTCCCTTAATAGCATCACTGCTGAAACCGCCGAAGATGATAGAATGAATGGCGCCGATTCTGGTACAGGCCAGCATCACGATTGCCAACTCCGGGACCATCGGCATATAGATTGCCACGCGGTCGCCTTTTTTGATGTTCTTGGATTTTAAAACGTTTGCGAACTTGCAGACTTCCTTATGAAGCTCTTCGTATGTGTATTTTTTTACATTATCTTCCTCTTCACCCTGCCAAATTATCGCTGTTTTCTTTGCGGTTGGAGTACCAAGGTGACGGTCGAGGCAGTTATAGGAGACGTTCAACTGGCCGTCGGCAAACCACGTATGCTCGATCTTACGGGCCTTGGTATCCCACGTATATTCCAGAGATTTTGTCGGTTCTTTAAACCAGCTCAGACTCTTTGCCTGCTCCAGCCAAAAACCATCCGGGTCCTTAATCGACTTTTCCCACATCTCTTGAAACTGTTCTTCGCTGGAGACATACGAATTGGCTTGAATTTCTGCCGGCGGCGGAAATTTACGGTCCTCTTTCATCAAAGAATCCATACCCTTTTGTTCTGTACCCATGACTTTCTCCTTTGTCTGTAATGACTATGCTAAACAGCTTTTATTTAATAAATCGAACATCGCAGGCTAACAGCAAAATGTCAACCGAAAAAGCCCTTCTTGCCTAAAACTTGTATATAAACGATGTCTGCGCCCTTACGTCATCGGCATCGCCATCGCCTTTATATCTTGTTCGCCAGTGCGAGAGTTCGAACCCGACTTCCGTATTTTTGTTTATAGAATAAATTATATTACCGAATATCGAGCGGTTCAACGTTCTTTGTTCTGCGTTTACATCATCTCTCTCGACATCATCTATACCCATACCTACGTTGAAACGGTATTTTCCCCACGGTCCGAGACTGGCCGCAAGCCAGCCACCTTTGCTGGAAATCTCCTTTAATGTTGTCGGATTCACTCCCTGCTCGATACCGCCAAAATAGTTATCGAGATTTTCACCGCAGAACGCCTCACCTTTGAGAGTAAGCCATCTGTTAATCGGCTGGGTGACATCAAGGTTCACCGACCACGTATCTACATCTTTAGAGCCGTATTCTTCTTCGCCCCAGTGCCCTGAAAAACCAACCGTTGTTGGTTTATAAGCCAGCAATGGAAAGGTCAAACCCACCCGTCCCTGAAACGCAGGAAACCCTGCGTCTTCGCCTGATTCGTCCAGAATATCGTTATCGCCTATTGTCCTTGATATCGCACCTGCCACGCTAAGATCGACATCTTCTCTAAGTGTGAATAGTTTCGTAAGACGTATCTGCGGATGTCTGTGTCCGATATTGCCTCCGTCCCACAGTACCGTAAAATTCAGCGTATAGGGATATAAAGGCGATATCACATCCGACGTTTGGCCGGCGATTATGCTGAATCGTTCATCAATCCAATCAAGCTTTAAATAGGCGTGACGCATCCTGATATGTGCCTTGTTCTCTGCCCCTCCACCGTAAAAATCCATTTCAAAAAGACCGCTCGCTTGAACACCTTCGTCTTTCGGACCGGTGATTTTTAGACCAAATCGTGTTTGATTAGCTGTCATATTGAATTCATCATCGTCGTTGCCACGGTTCTCACGGTCAACATACTTGACAAAATCGCCCACTGTTACCCGGGAGGTGTCATAAGAGGCATCAGCTTTGATATATCCGTAAAGTTGAATATCAAGATTGGACCAGACACCCTTTTTCCCGGCCTCTGTTTTCTCAAGCATAGCCATCAATTTCTGCACATCCGCTTCACTCAATTGAGGCGCAACAAGCGGCTTTTTCCTGACCTTGGGTTTTAGCGCAGGTTTAGCCTCGGTACTGACCGGTTGAAATTGCTGTCCCATCACTATTTTCTTTAATTCCGCAAGTTCCTTTTCGAGCTTATCTACTCTCTTTTTTAATTCAGTATTCTCTCTTGCAATATCGGCCCCGCTATCTGCCCAGGTTGTGGTTATAACCAGCGCGACTACCAGGACCATCAGTGAAAAACTCATCTTTGTCATTACAAAAATCCTTTACCACACAAAAGTTACGGGATTCTGAAGTGGAATCTCCGCCATAGGTTTGGTTAAACCTGGAAGGCCGATTATACTAAACGCACTAAGTTCGTCAAGTAACACTCAAGCTGATTTTTTTCTTACGCACCTCAATTTATCACAAACGAACATTTACGCTGGTTTTTCACCATGTAATGTTCTGATTGACTCGGCCAGAACCCCTTTGACTGTCGTTTCGCTTTTCATTATACTTATCTAACTTTAATTGATTATAACGGTATATTTTTCTTGACGTAAAAGTACTAATATGGTAAAGATGATACTGGAGGAGTCGCATCATTTTAGGAGTGTGGGTCCTCGATTTTGCGGCAGATCCCAGGTTTTTGTGTGTTGGACCGGGCACAGCAATCGTGGTTGTGGTTGAAGTTCTGTGTCGCTGAGAATACTGAATTAAAAAAGAGAGTAGATAAGCTCGAAAAGGAACTT
>DRGS01000051.1 GCA_011053245.1 Phycisphaerales bacterium | reverse complement strand
TCTGGGTCATACCGCCCCATTTTCCATTAGGCAAAGGCCCGCCCCTGGTGCCGTAAATACTTTCTCCATTCTTCTTTAACCATTTACCAATTTTCTTTAGGATTTCAACCTGGTCAGCAGGAAATTCACCTGTAGGTAATGGCCCTACATTGAGCAACAGATTTCCGTCACCAGTTACTGTATGCACTAAAGTTTGCAGCGTCTCTTTGTAAGAGATCGTTTTGCCATCCGGCCGATAGGACCATCCGCCGCCGTCACACTTGGTCATTGTCATACAGGATTCCCAGGCTCGGTCAGTCTGAAACTTGCCGATTTTTTGCTCCGGTGTGTCATAGTCGCCATCGACTAACTTTTGGATCGCCGGACTCGGAGGCGAATCTTTTGCGCCCTTAACAAACTTGGCTGCACGGTTGTTTACGAGAAGATTTTCACTTTGAAGAGAGTACATCATATCAAACAATCGCTCAAAAGTGTAATCACTCCAGTTGCCGGCAGCATGATCGAACCACATAATATCGACTTTTCCATAGTTCGTTAGCAATTCACGAATCTGGCCCTCATAAAAATCATTGTACTTTTTATTGTCATCGACAAGGTAATCGGGATGAGACCAGTCTCGCGTGGAATAATACCAGCCGAGTTTTAGACCGTATTTATGTGCCGCATCCGCCAATTCCCTGCAAATATCACGCTTAAAAGGTGTATTTGAAATATTATAATCTCTAAGTTTCGTATGCCACATCGAGAACCCGTCATGGTGCTTAGAGGTAAATACTACATATTTAAAGCCTGCATCTTTTGCCAGTTTCATCCACTGGTCAGCGTCAAATTTTACGGGATTGAAACTTCTGTAAAGAAGATCATACAATTCGTTAGGAACAAAGGGACCATCTCCGGGATGGTCATAGGGGTGATCCTGACGAGCCCAACTGATCTCGACGCCCATAATACTGGAAGGCCCCCAGTGAATAAACAAGCCGAACTTATCATCGCGAAACCACTGTAATTTTGATTCTGTGTTATTCGCCAAAACAACCTGGTTAAAAAATGAAACTACAATTAAAATCAAACATACACAACAATTCTTAGTCTTTTTTTTCATCCGTCAAATTCTCCTTAAAGATCATTAGTTATTTTTCAATATAGCCATTGGTCAACAAATACCCTAAGGTCGTCAATGTCGACCACTCTGTCACGATTTATGTCGGCACCCATACAGGCGGCAGGCGATTGACACAGATCATCGACCCACCAGTTTGCAAGCATCGCCATATCCTTCAGGTCAACTTTCCCATCTTCATAAACATCTGCATTCATAAATATGATCAAACATTAAGTCCCCTCAAGAAAGACAGAGCCTACCAAAACCACCAACAATAGTCAAACTCGAAACCATCCGCAGCTAGCCCGTCCCAGTCGGTATTCGGTGTAAACTCTTCTTCGATGACCTTGCCGCCCCAGTTAATACTCATAGCCGCATAACCGAGACTGACCCAGTACTTAACATAACTCTTGCTAGCCCGCTGACCGCCGCCGTGCAGATGCAAAATCGCAGGCAGATTCTTGCCGCCCTTCGGATAGCCATAATAAGCAGCCATCTCCGGCCAGTATACCTGCCTGGTCTCTTCGGATTCGATCATGTCTGTTGTCGTTGTTGTATATGCAATTGCCTTGCTGGCTTTTTTTCTGCCCTCGAACTTGCCCAGCGAATAAAGCACCAGCTCCAAATGCATATCATCAGTGTCCCATTCTTCGAATACATCCGTCTTAAGCGGAGCCTTGCGAGGATCGTAATCTTTCCAGAGCTTTTCGAGCCTGGCAAGAGCATCAGTATCGACCTGCGGCGTAATCGAACCGCCGCAGGCAACATTTAGCACACTTAAAAGAAGAACGACCGATACAAAAACAACCCTGTTTCTAAACATTTTTAACCTTGCGATAAAAACTTAATCTTTCTTTAGAGCAGTCAATTTCCTTGGACCATGTTCAGCTGTAAGTTTCGCATCATATTCGCCCCAGGTGCGTCTGAGCATTTTCCAGTCCTGCTCTCTGAAACGTTCCTTCGTTGTTTCGATACCCGACACATAGTACAAACACGGGTTGCCTATGCTCGGCTGGAACTCGGCGTATTCGTGCCATGCTTCCAGGCTCGGCATAGGGTGCTGATCGGTATGGATAACGCACTTGGGAGCGACAATGTTTGCGATCTTGGCCCTGTGATGGAACTGATCGACAACGCTCTTATTATCCGTATAAATATCCTGCAGTCTGAGCATGTCGACCACATCGTCAAAGTGCGGATTAAACGTATGCGAAATAACCAGCGCATCGCTTTTGGACTTTTTGGCCTGATCGTAGTATATCCACAGGATCTTATGCAGATACTCAACGCCCCAGATGCTCTCATCGCGAGGTGTCACCGGGTGCATGCCCCTGTTGATCGGCAGGAAATGTGTATAGTCAAACTCAAAACCGTCAGCGTCGATGCCATCCGGCGAAAGCAGATAGTCGATCTTTTCACGAACACGCTTTTCATAGTCAGGGTTAAGTACATCGAGCACCTTGTCCCAGAGTACGTGTTCCTTCTTTTCCTGCGGCTCGAACATCGGCTTTTTGCGAACCTTCTTCTTTTCTTTATTACACGCCGCATAGAATACGTCCGTGTCGATCTCCAGAACAAAATTCTCGTCCTCTTTGAGGATCATATGTTCGCTGTCCGGCACATCGCTGCCAGCCTTGGACTGACAATACGCAAACGGCGATACCCACAGGATAACCTTGCGGCCCTTGCTGTGCTGATCAGAGACAAATTCTTTCATGTTCGGCCAAAGTTCATCATCGATATCGAGCTGATGGTCCTCTTCAAACCATCTGTTGTCGACGATAAGGATCGTAGGATCGACACGGACGTATTCTATGCGGCGTGTAATAAAGAAAAG
>DRGS01000050.1 GCA_011053245.1 Phycisphaerales bacterium | reverse complement strand
GGATAATACCATGGCAAAGAAAAAAAACAGTGCTACATGTTTACCGAGAATTAGAACAAGCTCTCCTAAAGTGCCGGTGATCGGCGTTTTTTCCCCTTGTGATCCGCGAATTGATGAGGCGAGCCGCAAGCGTGCCCAGAATATTATTGCGATGACCGCCGATACGATCAGCGGTAAGGTCGTGCTTCCCGATAAGACCGCTGTACCGGTGGTATACTCCTCTGTTCTGATCGACAGCGAAGCTCAAGCGGATGTGGTAGCTCAGCAGTTCCGCAAGGCGGGTGTGAGTATATTAGTATGCGCTCCCGATACATGGGCGTTCCCTCAGTTGACGACTATTTCTTTGCTACAGCAGTTCCCGAAGGATACACCGATCAATATTACCTGCGGCAACAGCGGGCCGAAACCGGGCGTTGTTTATGCTCATGCATTAGCCGGAGCGATCAGTCAATACGGCAAAATGGTCACACTTAATGTAGGTAACTGGCCCGACACAGGGCAGAATCCGAAAATGTCGGCAGCGACGGCAACGGCATTGATCGATTGGTGCTATGCGGCGGTGACGGCGGTTGCGATCAAGGGCAGACGTGTGATGATATTCGGTCACGATTCGATGGGTATGGAGACGGCATTGGCGCATATCCTGCCGACGAGAAATACGTTCGGCCTTGAGATCACCAGGCTCGACATGAAACTCCTTTCGGATATGCTTAGTAAAGGCGCTTATGACAAGAAGGAGCTTAAGGCACTGAGGGCGTGGGTTAATAGGCATATCGGCAAACGGCTTGAGATCAAAACCGAAGCCGACAGCGAACGTTTTGACACAAGCCTTGCGATGTATCTGATCAACCGTGACTTGATGGCTGATCTTAATGCGATTGGCGGTGGCTTTATGAGTCAGCTTGAATGGGGCAGCGATATGCGAGGTCTGCCGCTGCCGGTTGCCGATTGTATGGAGTCGTTGTTTAACAGTACATTCGATCATAACGGTCCGAAGGCTCCATTGCCTTATGCGACCGAAGCGGATGCGCAGGGCTTGCTGACCATGCTGTTTATGACGTATCTCTCTGGCGGTAATCCGCCGTTGTTTATGGACTTTAGAAAAGTCTGGGAAGGCTGGGAGATCAAAGAATTGGCTGGTAAGATCGGCGTGAAGGTAAATGCCAAGGCCGATTACATTACAAAGGGTCTGGTTGACGGGGATAATTCCGGCAGCGCGTCTTTCGACTGGGCGGCCAAGCCGGGCGCTTCTATGTCACAGATCATGAAGGGCATTTCAATGCCATTAGCCGATGAGGGCTACTTCCCCGGCGGCGGTAACAGCGTGACATTTATGTCGCCTGCGGGAATCGAAGGAATTGCCGGACGTATAGCTTACAGCAGTCTGAATAACAAATTCAGCTTGATCTGGGACGAAGCCTATTCGACGTCTGTACCTGGTAAACTTGCCAAGGCTATGTGCGATCTGACAACGCCGGCTTGGCCGCATACATTTGTTGTGCCGAAATACGCCAGCATGCTTGAGTATAAGCAATATGCTCCGGCCAACCACTTCCATATGACATGGAACCTGCCGGTTGCCCGCTTGCAGCATTGGATGGATCTGACGGGTGTGCTAAGTACGACTCCGTGGGCGGCACGGCCAAAATTTATTGAAGGCGTCGATCGACCTCTGCCCTTGATATATCATCTTAACGGCGGCGAAGATCATTATAAATCGATTTAGTGACTCAAATTAGTTCTTGTCGTAAAACACTGAAATTACGTCGCGGCATATATATATGTCGCGACGTTACCGATCCTTGACAGTTTGTACAGGTGATTGTGGATGCTCCACTCAGTTGTCAATTTGCGAGTGTCCACTGGCTATGCCAGTTTCCGACGCCGTCCCACCAATATGCCAGGCAATCGAATTGGACGCTCTGGCCATATTTATCTTTATATCGATCCAAAGCCATATCATGTAGATATTTCATGCATGGACCGCCGCCCATTTGCCATGCCTTAACGGCGATCTGCACCGCGGCAGCTCTATCTTCGGTTCCGGAGATCGTACTCTGACGTATCATCTCGGTCAGTCTATCGGTATCATCGCTGAGTTGGCTTTGCCATTGCCGGTGCTGTTGCCGGTGCTGTGTTTCTATTCCTGTCAAAAGCCGGCGGTTTTCTTTTTGCTGAGTAACACGAGCTGACCTTGCAATTGCCTGTCGCTTGAGGCGACGGAACCGACTTTCCGGAAAGAACGTCTCCAATAGTCCCAAAGCCGGGTCGATCACTATCCACGCCAAAAAACTTGCTAACATTGTGCCGCCGGAGATCATTGCAGCTAAGTTGTAAGGTCGATCTATGCTTAAGGAGACAATGATCCCTGCCAGCGCACCGATAAACGGGCTTAAACTATAGACAAGAAGATAGTGGTTAGAGGCCGTTAACGGATTTTCGACAGATGCTCTTCGCCGCTTGCCAGCGCCCCTTGAAATAGCGAAAAGGTACAGGCACAACATCAGAAAGATCATTACCGACGAGTGTCCCGACAGCGACAGGATCAGCAACCAGCTTTGACCTGCCTGGCGCAAAGCATATACGAGCATGTAGGCGACGCTAACGATCAGCAGTACGATACCCGCAAGATGAGTATTCTTTAAAGTATGATATTTAGTCATGGACCTGGATCCTGAGCATAGTTTAGCTGGCGATTCGGTTTACGGCGACGTTCCCGGCCCCTGCATAATGTTTACCGTAGCGAAGGCCCGGCCTACCGGACGGAGAGCTTCTTCGACTACCAAACCTATAGCGGCGAGTATAGTGGGCTGAACGTATATGATGTCACCTTCTTCGAGGAGAACATTTCTGGCTGTGTCGCCCTTGATCACCATATCGTTATAGTTAAACTCAAATATCTTCGACGGAACACCGGGATCGGCAGAGGGTCTTATTACTTTTATATAGTCTTTCCATGCAAGGATGGTCGGTTGCGCTTTGGCAAGAGCGGTCAGTACCGAATCCCGACCCGTAGTAACCTTTGCGCCCGGGAAATAGACCTGTCCGATTACATAGTAGTAGCTGCTGTTAAATACGGCTACTCGCACGTCGATGGGATTTTCGCCCGGCAGTGAATAGAGCATCATAGCCTTCTCGTTCATCAGTTGTGCCAGTTCTCGCGGTGTTTTGCCCGCTGCGTTGATCTCACCAAGGGCCTCAAAGCTGACTTTACCGTCCGGCCGGATCTGTTGTAACTGTAGATGAAGCTCCGGGATGTTGACGCTATGGACCTCGATCTGATCCGGCGGCTGGAGGATGTAGTTTTCCGCGATGACATCGACGGCACTTGGCATTGTAAATGCGTCGATATCATTTGGAGTACTACAGCCGGCCACTAAAGTTAAAATTACGACAGTTACAGCAACAATGATGATGTTTGAATGATGCATCTTTTTGCCCCTTTCTTGAAATGATTCCCAATTAATTGCGCTACACTAAAACGCTTACCCCAACGGTATTGCGTAGCATTTTAGCATTAGGACAAAGGGGTAGAAACTGGTGAAATCCTGATTTTCAGATTCGATATTCCTTATGCGAAGAATACCGGAATATAGTTTTTGTGCAGGCGAATCAAACCAGAAATGCTCGTTTAATCGTTTTTGGGGGATTAGTTTTTTTATTTTTGACAGTGCCGAAAGGGCCGGGTATGGGTGTTCGGATCGACAAAAAGGTTTTGAGTGCCGCAGAGAAAATGGTTTAGCAGGGAGTCTTACGAACGCTTGACAAGTACAAACAGTTGCAATTGAAAGATGATTTTGGTACTATATCGGAAATTGAGAAGAGTTTAAAATTGGAGATGTTGACATGATGCGGTATGTATTTTTTGTTTTGGTTCTTTTGACCCTGTTTTCTTGCGGCATCGGCTGCAATAGCGCAGAACAGGATTCGGGTATAGGGTCCGTGGAAGGCGTCGAGACCCGAGTGTATGAGGTGTTCGGAATGGATTGTCCCGGTTGTCACGGAGGCCTGGAAAAACTGGTCAAGAAAATCCCGGCTGTTCAAGAGGCCAAGGCCAATTGGCAGAAAAAGCAACTGGTAGTTACGGTGCGTCCCGAAGCTGAATTAAACGATGAGGATATT
Organism: Phycisphaerales bacterium; assembly: GCA_011053245.1. Next base: position 9,465 of record DRGS01000050.1, on the reverse strand, counting down.
TATGACGCAATTCGGCGGGCAAATTTCACACCGGGTAATCAAATCTAATAGTTTGTCAGGAAAACTTTCAGAAATGAAAAAATTGTTACTGATAATCTTCGTCGGTGCGGCAGCGAGTGTACTGATCACGGAAAATGCAACCGCCGGCGGTATCAGCGTTGATGCCGGACTTACCCCGCCTGAGGATCGCTGGATCGTTCGTTCTCAATTCCGCTATATGCAGCGCAAGAACGACCCTACGTCAATGGACCAGAAGATGGACACCTATGCGTTTCCAATGGTTGTGGCGTATGGGTTTCGGTCCGACCTGACATTGATGGTCAGGCAGCCGGTCAAGCACAAAAAAATGACCATGTCCGGATCGATAAGCCGCGACACTGGATTCGACGATCTGTTCGTTCTTGCCAAGTACAAATTGTACCGACGTAACACACGCGAATATACTTTCGGTCTCGCTTCGACGCTTGGGCTGGAGTTTCCAACAGGGGATGACGATTTCGGTTCCGAGACGTGGGATCTGCAACCCGGACTGTTTGCATCATGGCGAAGCGGCCCCTGGGCATCGGATTTTAGCATATCTTACAAATGGAACGGTTTTGCCGATGATGGGAAAAATGGTATGGACCCCGGCAATGAGTTGTCCGTAGATCTGGCGTTGGCTCATCAGTTAAGCATTGGCCAAAATGCGGATATGTCGGTAACGCCTGTGTTGGAATTTAACTACAAGCATCTTTTGCCGGATAGGTTAAGCGGAGACATAGCCAATACCGGAGAATCGCTTTTCTTTGTTTCGCCCGGTATTAAATTTACAAAATCGTCATTTATCTTCGAAGCGCTTGTGCAATTCCCCGTATGGCAGGATCAGGAGGGTTCTCAACTCAAACAGGGAGTAAGATTCATTGTCGGAACGAGATTCATGTTCTAACCCGGAAATCGCGGATAAAAGCGTTTCTGACAGGATTAGCGGTATCAGCGACACCTTTGGGGGCAATGCGGACCTTACCTTGTTGTTGTGTGGGCCGGAAAAGCGGCGTTAAACGCAAATTAATGCGGATTGCCTGCGCATTGACCGAAAACTTATAATTCCCTTGATTTTTGTCTCGTTTTTTAGTATAATTAATCGTCTGGAGGGAGTTGGGTAATGAAATCATGCTTATTTGTTTTACTGGTCCTATTGGCTATCGCGGGCGTTTCGTCTGGGGTCAATCCCCAGGTTACCCTGCACATATCCGGAGCCGTCAGCGGCGATATCGTTTTAGAGCTTTATCAAGAGCAGGCTCCTGGCACGGTCGCTAATTTTGTAGATTATGTCCAAAGCGGTTTCTACGACGGGTTGATCTTTCACCGGGTGATAGACGATTTTATGGTCCAGGGCGGCGGGTTTGATCCTAACCTTGTGAAGATAACGCCCGGTGACCCGATCATTAATGAAAGCTCAAATGTTCTTTCAAACCTCCAAGGCACTATTGCAATGGCCAGAACAACTGACCCTCATACGGCTACATCTGAGTTTTTCATAAACGATGCGAATAACCTTTTCCTGGACCACGGAAGTGATGTTAAGTACGCCGAGGATGAGTCCCAGAACTTGAATGCATATTTTCTGGTTGGTTACTGCGTATTTGGTCGGGTTATCGACGGAATGGATGTTGTCGCTGCGATCTCCGCTGAGCCGACGCAAGTCGAAGGCGGAATGCGCGATGTGCCCATAGACGATATAATAATCCAGAGTGCCACGTTAGATACGCCTGTATGCATAGAGGAACTCGAAGGTGATATTGACGGTGACTGTGATGTGGATCTCGCCGATTTCGTAAAGCTCGCCGAAAACTGGCTGGCATGTAACGCAATCGAACCGCCCTGCATTTAGCCCTGCATGGTGTTTTCAACTCATCTTTTCCAACACCCCTTTGGAATTTAGCCGAACCGGAACCCGGGAACAAAAATGCCCTTGACATGCCCGCCAAGTCTGCAATAATATAGGTGTATTGGAAAATATTACATATAATCGGGCTTGTTAGCCGATAAAAGCAGGGTAGTAAGTATTTATTGCATTGGGAGCATAACAGATGATAGTTGACTGCCATACACATATAAAGTCGCTGTCCGATAGTCTGGCAGTGGCTGATTTTCTTGAAGTCAGTGAAAAGGTCGATGCCTGTTTCCTGCTTGAAGATTCCTGCGACGAGGGTGCAGATAGTAAGCAGCTCAGCGAACAGGTTCGGCAAAACGACAAGCTCATCGGTTTCGCGTCCGTTAACCCTCTGGAAGATAAACTAACCGACAAGGCGATCACATCGGCTATATCCGGAGCAGGTTTCCATGGCGCGGTTCTGTACTGCTCGCAAAAGGGTTTTCACCCGACGCACAGCAGGGCGATGCGGTTTTATGCGATCGCCGAAGAACTCGGCATCCCTGTATTTTTCCACAACAGCCCGCCGTTTACCTCCGAAGCCATTCTGGACTACGCCCAGCCGTACCTTATCGATGAAGTTGCCCGCACGTTCCCGACGCTGAAGATAATCATCGGTTCGATGGGGCAGCCTTTCGTTGACCAGACCCTTTGCATGCTCTGCAAGCACCCCAACGTTTACGCTGACCTGACCATCGACCCGACAAAGATATGGCAGGTTTACAACATAGTCATAAACGCTCACGAAGCATCCGTTATGGACAAGCTCCTCTTCGGCAGCGGCTATCCGTTTGCCGAAGCCGGTTCGTGCATCGAAACATTGCTCGGTTTCAATAAGCTGCTGGCCGATACCAATCTGCCCGGCGTTCCACGCGAAAAAATACGCGCGATCATAGAGCGTGACACCTTATCGCTTTTCGACATCGCCGCGAAATAACGACCCTTTACATACATGGAGGTATGCGTGAAGGAACTGCTCGAAGAACAAAGAGAGACATGGGGCAGCCGCGGAGGCTTTGTGCTGGCTGCGGTCGGCTCTGCTGTAGGACTCGGCAACCTGTGGGGTTTCCCATACAAACTTTACAGCTATGGCGGCGGAGCGTTCCTCGTACCGTATATTATCGCGATGTTCTGTATCGGCATCCCGATGCTGATCTTAGAATTCAGCCTTGGCCATTTTACCCAGCGTGCCGCCCCCGACGCATTCCGAAGATGTAATCGTAAACTCGAATTCGTCGGATGGTGGGGGATCATCTTAGGCTTTGTGATCGTAACGTACTATCCGGTCATCCTGGCGTATTGCTTCAGTTACATAAAGTACAGCGTTGACGGAATAATCCATCACGGCGGGGCTTTGCCATGGGGAGGCACGGGGCTTGCGGGTGTTGAGAACGCCGAGAAATTCTTTGATAATTATCTCACCGGCGGCGATACGGCAGGGCCCTTTCAGTTGCATATCCTGATACCGCTGATCATCGCGTGGGTCGCTATGTATTTCTGCATCTTCAAGGGCGTCAAGCTCGTCGGCAAGATCGTATGGCTGACCGTTCCTCTACCATGGATAATGCTCTGTATTCTCGCCATCCGGGGCCTGACGCTGCCCGGCAGTATGAAGGGGCTTGTTTATTACCTTGACCCCGTCTGGTCGGAACTTGCCAAACCAACCACATGGCGATTTGCGTTCGGGCAGGTTTTCTTTTCACTGAGTCTTGCCTTCGGCGTAATGCTCACATACGCAAGTTTCCTCCATCGCAAAAGCGACATTAACAATAACGCCGCAATAATCGGCATCGCGGATTTCGCCACAAGTTTCATCGCCGGCATTGCGATCTTCGCGACCATTGGCGGTATGGCTTATATCTCCGGTCAGTCCGGCAATCCCGTTGCTGTCGATCAGGTCATAAAAGGCGGCCCCGGCCTTGCATTCGTAGCGTTCCCTTATGCGCTCGCGCAATTGCCGGGCGCTGCGTGGTGGTCGTTGATATTTTTCTTTACGCTTGTAACGCTGGGCATCGACTCGGCGTTTTCCATAACCGAATCGGTCCTGGCAGGATTAGTAGACAAGACCGGATGGCGACGTTCGATAGTCCTGCCGGCTATGAGTCTCGTGGGCCTTGCGTTCGGTTTGGTCTACGTTACCAAAGGCGGCATTAATTGGATCGGTGCCATAGACGGCTTCATCAATGGAACGTGGGGAATAGCTTTCCTGGGGCTTCTTGAGTGTATCGTACTCGGCTGGCTGTATCGAATAGACAATCTCCGGCGGCATGCCAACGAAAGAAGCGACTGGCAGCTCGGCAGATGGTGGAACTACGCGATCCGAATATTTATCCCGATAGTACTCGGAACGCTTTTCTTCTGGAGCTTGTTTGAGAATCTGACCGCGTTTGCAAGTTCCACTGCGTGGGGATTCAGCACCAGCAATTTCGTAGGTTTTATCGTAGTTGCGATCATTGCCCCTGCGCTGGCGATACTCTTAAGCTGCGTCCGAAGCCGGCTTGGCAGAGATGGTGAGTTTTCCGAAGATGAAGATACCGAAACGGTAATCGTACGGCAGGGCGATAAGGTCGCTTTGTGCCTTGGGATTATCGCAGCGGTTCTGGTGTTTATAGCTTTTACCGAAAGGAACGCGACCGGGCCGACTTTTGTTTGCGCATTGTCGCTGTCGCTGATATTTTCGATAATCGCTCTGATCCTTGCCAATAGCAGCATCGAGCGAAACTCGGCCAGCTCGCCTCTTGTAAGTGCAGCAGGTATTATCGCGACCCTTGGAATAAGCGCAAGCTTCGCTACCGTCCTGGTTCGTGTGACTTCAAAAGTTATAGAGTCAGCCGCTGGAGATGTAGTTGCCGGTGATAAACTTAGCGGTACGTCATACGTCATACTTGTGGTGGTGTTTCTGCTGATAGTTTTTGGGCTTGGCTGGTGTTTTTTCCGTGCGATAACGGCAGGGGCAAAGGATGCGCCCATACAGCCGGCGGACGAAAAAGTGTAATCCTCTCAAGAGAAAAAAGGGACAGAACGTGGTGTCCTGTCCCTTTAATTACTTTGCAATATCCAAACGGTTTACTTAAAACCGTCGACATTTGCGTCGATGTACTTTTTGCATGCCTGTTCGATGTCAATATCATTTATATTGGCCAGCGTACAAAGCCATGCAAGTACATCAGCAAACTCTTCCTGCTTGTTGTCAATATCGTCGCCAGAAAGCGCTGTCGCTAACTCGCCGATCTCCTCTATGAACCACATAAAAGTCGCCGACGTTCCGCGCTGCCTGTCTCGCTTTTCGTACTTACCGCTAATCCATTGCTGAAATTCTTTTATTTCCATGGTGTTAGAGCAAATTAACCAGCGAGAATATCAGCGAGTACCGCAGCGTCATAGATCCTCTTGACTTCTTCGGTAGCCTTCTTGCATACGCCTTCCATTCTGAGACTGAAAGCAGCGTTGTTTGTCTGCTCTGCAAGATGCAGATGACTGATCAACGGACCGTCAACAGCTTCGATGATCTGAAGAAGTGTAATCTCGGTGTCTTCCCTTGCCAGGAAGAAACCACCACGCGGGCCTCTTTTGCTGCGCAGGACATTTGCTCGTACGAGTTGCTGTAAAATCTTCAGCAAGTATTCCAGCGGAATTCCGTACTCTCTGGCAACTCTCGCGGCTAAGACAGCGCCTTCTTTGTAATTCTGCGCGATATAGCCTACAGCTACAAGAGCATAACCTGTTGATCTACTAATCTTCATTTTGATACCTCCGTACATACTACTTATCTAAAAAACGTTACGCTTAACCACTTATCCGTCTACGCGACGGATAAAAGCGTTTATGAACTTTTTTGCATCCCAAAATCGGATGGATTCTGTTACTTTTCGGCTTTTCAAGCCGACTATTTGTATTATCATACAATATTACTACTATTATCAATAAATGTTCAAGAGTTGCAAGATAAAAGTTATCGAAAGAATAAAAAACTTTCAGATAAATTCCCGTCCCATACAGTTATATGGTGCAATGGCTTTAAAAGGTGCCATTGCATGGAACGAGGCATTATGCGAAATTCCAATATGTATTGCAAGGGGTATTTTCGGATAAATGGTAAAATAAATAAAAAAATTCTGCTATCCTTGTTTTTAGGTGATTATGAGGGATAAAGTTACTCCTACATAGAGAAAAGTAAGCGGCGAAAATCGAGGCCTGACAGAGATTTTTCCGTTGTGTTGGTAGATTCTCGGTTCTTGTAAAAAATTTTCTCCACGAAATTGGGGGCGGGCCGTTGGCCCGAGAGAGTAGAACGGTAGAAAGTGGAGAGTAGAGGCAGGCCTTTGGCCTGAGATAGTAGAACGGTAGAAAGTGGAGAGTAGAGCGGCAGGAAAATTGGCTTTGATTGGGTTTGGATTGGGTTTGCTTTTTTTGTTGGTTTGGGGGTGTAAATCGTTGTAAGTACCTCTTTTGCAAGTAGTTGTAGTGATTCTCTGAGTTGGGAAATTGGGTTTGCTTCCCAGAAAAAGTATTTTTAAAAACACAGGAACCCTCTGAAAAAGTGAGGGTTTTGTGGTGTATTCAAATTGTTTCGTTTTTGTCATTTTTTCACGTTTTTTAACTACTTGAACCCGTCTTCACCAAAGTTCCGACGCGACAGGCCACGAATTAACACGAATGTATACGAATTTTTTTATACTATACATAACTACAATCTATCCTGATTGTTAATTAGCCATTATACAAAGCTTTGTGTTATTTGTCAAGTTTTTTCTGTGAAATACGAAGAAAGATTTTATCCCGCAAAGGTGCAGAGGCGCAAAGGAAAGATTTTATCCGCGAAACTCGCGGATCGAACAGGTCTTTTTTTGAACCACCCGTTCGACTGCGCTCAGGGCAGGCTACGGACACGAAGAACACGAAGAACAGATAAAGATCATAATATTTAAACTACTAACAGAATGAAGGGCACAAAGGAGACGAAGGACACGAAGAAAAGATTTATTTTGGGGTTAGGGGTGGAATTATTGTGTTCTACTTCGCTATTCAGCTACGAAGAATCTGCGATTTTAGATGAGGAATATGTTGACCCGTCTTCGCTGGCGCTACGACGCGACAGGCAGGGGGACGCATGAATAATATTGACATGATCGGTTGTTTGATGTAGAAAATGGGGGAGGGATTTGGTCCTCCGCCGCCAAGGCTGTGGAGGATCTTTGATTGGTTACTTGGAAGTTGGGATAGGTTGTCTAGTCTTTAGCTCCGAAAATACTATATGTGAAATCAAAACACCATAATCAATTTGGTTTTAGCAATGAAACTATATATTTGAAAAAGAGGAATGAGAAATGCGGAAAAAAATTATTGTCTTAGCACTGGTAGTGTTTATTATTTCATGCCTGTTATATTTCTATTCTATTTTTGATAAGTCCGAAAGTCTTCAAAAACAGCCGACCAGCAAACCGAAAAACATAGATCGCAATCCAATTACGATTATAGTGCCTGATGATCATTCTACAATACAAGAAGCGATCTACTCTGCAAAAACAGGTGATACTGTTTTTGTCAAAAAAGGTGTTTATGAAGAAACAATAACATTGCGAAATGGCGTAAAACTTATCGGTGAGGACAAAGGTAGTGTGATAATCAAAAACGACGCCGGTGATAAGCAACATGTAATTCTTGCCGATTGCCCGAATGGTTTGGTTGAGAATTTAACGATTGAGCAATCTGGCGATAATAAAGCATCTGCCAGAGCTGCTGGGATATGTTTTGTTGGCAGTTCGGTGAATATCAATAACTGCACGATAAAAAATATTCCAGGCAGTGGTATACTTGTAAAAGCCAACAGCAATCCTGTGATAAGCAATTGTGTTATTGAGTCCAACGGATACAATGGTATTCAGGTCGTCGGGACGGCTAATCCTACTATCAAAGACAATGTTGTTCGCAATAATAAATTGTCCGGCATATATATGGCAGGGAAAAGTACAGGCACTATAGAAGGTAATACTTGTGAGCAAAACAACAGCGGCATAATTGTCAGGGATGGTGGCACAGATGTTTTATTAAAAAATAACCTTCTCCGGAATAACGAAAAGTATGGGATTTGTGTTTTCAGTGGCGCAAACGCTACGGCAGAGGGCAATACCTGCGAGCAAAATAATCAAGGTATATATATTACAGATGAGGGTACGGATGTACTTTTGAAAAACAATCAATGCCGGCACAACAAAGAGAATGGGATTTATATTACCAGGACGGCAAATGCTATAGCAGAGGGTAATATTTGCGAGAAGAATAAAACGTCGGGTATCAAGGTGTCGCGAAAAGGCACAACAGCTACACTTACCAAGAATCGTTGTACAAAGCATAAATATTACGGTATAGCACTTACAAATGGTTCAAAATCAACCGCGGAAGAAAATATTTGTGAGACAAACAGCCATGCTGGAATTATAGTTGCCGGTGAAGAGACCTTTGCAACAGTAAGAAAGAACGAGTGTTCGTATAATCCAGGTAATGGGATCACTGTTTCCTATGGAGCAAGCGTTGTTGTCGAAGAGAATATTTGTAACGAAAATACTTATAATGGTATTGCTATTAGAGCAGGTGATCTTGAGCCGGTTCTGATAAAGAACCAGTGCTGTGAAAACAAAGTAAACGGTATAATATTTGCCAATGGTGCATGGGGAAGAGCCGAAGGTAATATCTGCAATAGCAACTATTTGAATGGGATATCGGTTACAAGTATACACAGCTATCCTGAGTTGATCGATAATATATGCGAGGACAATGGCAGTCTCGCATACTATTATGAGCAAGGTCAAATAGGAAGGATCAAGCAGTTTTTATTAGATGAAGATTTTGACAAGCTGGAAGAGATAGCTGAGCAATATCGAACTCAACGTACAAGGTCTGAAGACGGCAAGTGGCTGCTGACACATTTTTATACTAATTTATACAGCGGATGGACAGGGTACAGGCCTTCGAAAAAGGAGTTTGTCTTAGAGAAACTCAATCTGTGGATGAAACAAAAACCTGATTCAATAACACCAAGGATCGTATTGGGCAGAGTTCATATATCTTTGGGCTGGTTTGGTCGAGGCGGTGGCTGGGCAAAAGATGTTTCCGAAGAAGGCTGGAAAGTACTTAAAGAGGAATCAAGCTGTGCATGGGATGTTTTGCGTAAGGCAGAAAAGTTAGAGCACAAAGACCCTGAACTTTATCATGCCTTGATGGTAACAGCCCGAGTACTCAGTAAGCCAGATAAAATAAGTGCCGATTATTTTGAAAAGGGCATCACTATAGATCCCGGATATCATAAGCTTTATATCGAAAGAGCACGAAACCTTACGCCAAGATGGGGAGGGATGCCTGGTGAATTGGAGAAGTTTGCGGAACGAGCAGTTGAACTTACCAAGGAAGAAGAGGGTTATTCAAATTACCTGCGAATTGCAGCGAATGAAACCACTCACCACAATGCTGACGGGACGGGAGTATTTCTGGAACATAATTTTTCTTATCGCAAACTTCTCCAATTCACCAGGCATCCCTCCCCATCTTGGCGTAAG
>DRGS01000049.1 GCA_011053245.1 Phycisphaerales bacterium | reverse complement strand
GAGATGTTCATCGTGCCCATGATGTTGTTCTTCATCGCTTCGCCTGGGTTGCTCTCCATGAGAGGTACATGCTTGTGTGCGGCGGCGTGTATTACAACCTGCGGTTTGTATTGCTGGAAGACCTGTGATATTCGCTCTTTATCGGTGATGTTCCTGACGATGGCTTGTATTGGTACGTCGGGGAATGTTTTAATCAGTTCCCGTTCGATGTAGAAGAGCGGGTTTTCGGCTTGTTCGACGAGGAGGAGGAGTTTGGGTTTGAACTGGCAGACCTGTCGGCACATTTCAGAGCCTATTGATCCTCCGGCTCCGGTTACGAGTATGGTCTTGCCGGTGAGGAATTTTTCGATCATTGCCAGGTCCAGTTGCACGACGTCTCTTCCGAGTAGGTCGTCGATGTCTACATCGCGTATCTGAGAGACGCTTAGTTTTCCGGATGCGATGTCGGTGATGGACGGAACGGTTCGGAACCTGACCTTTGTGCCCTGGCATATCTGAACGACGTGACGCAATTCACTATGCGTTGCGCTGGGCATGGCGATCGCGATCTCCTCGATCTTGTGCTTCTGGCATATCTCGGGGAGCTGGTCTGTTGTTCCGAGTACCTGGACGCCGTGTATGTTCATCTTTTGCATACGCGGGTTGTCATCAATAAAACCGACGACATCGTACCGTTCTTTTTTCATCCGCATGAGTTCTCTCAGGAGCGCTTCGCCGGCATCGCCTGCTCCTATGATGAGGAATTTTTTGAGTACTTTTGCGGACTCGGTGAAATATTCTTCGTGGTATAGCCGAACAACCATTCGCAGGCCCCCGAGGAACATTATGGTCGTGAGTAGGTCGAGCATAATGACGCCTTCGATGGAGTTCTGTAGCACCTTTAGGTATTCGATTCGTTCTGTGAGTTTTCGTTTTGCCTTGGTGTCGGTTGTCGGTGGTGCCAGTTTTTTCATCTGTCTGAGGCGGCCTATCTGTATGAGGTCATAAAGGCCCTGGCGGTTTGCCAGGCGGCGTCTCATATTAGAGCGAAAGATCGTGTCTTCGGAGATTTCGATACTTTCTTCAAGATGAGAGATTTCGTTGCCTATTTTTTCGTCGAGCGGTTTGAGTATGAATTCGGGGCCTGCAATCGCGTATCCATACCAGATGACCATCAAAACAAGCGCGCTTGCGAGTGAGGCCTTTACTATGCCGATGAGATCGGATATCCCGACGTATTGCCACCAGCCCTGATATTGTTTGAACCGGCGGAACAGTTCGAGTTTGATAGGTATAGCAAAGATCAGCAGGAACGGAAACTGGTACATGAACCATGCTCGCAAGAGCTGCATATTGAAAGCCAGCAGGAAAGCCATTAGAAGCGAAACCGTGAAAGCGGCTATGTGAATCAGAACGATCAGGAGCTTGCGGTGGCGGAGAACCCCTTTGAGTGTTGCAGAAGAGAACATGGGCGCAGTTTCGGCTGTAGACGCAACCTCGGCGTTATTGTCCTTCTCGGCCATATTTTCCTGACTCCACTATACCAACAAAGTTGTCTTTGTTTGCTTTAAGTCTATATGTTACAAGATGATACGTCAAACCCCGTAATTTGTTCGGGGTATTTGTAGTCCATCAAATATTGCGTTCGTACCATTTAATCGGCATGTTATGAGAGTCGCTTAATGGGGCATTTTCCTGCTAAATAATGCTAATATGCTGTCGTATAAGTACTTATGCCCTTCATTCAGTTCTGATTGACAAGAATCTGCACAGGTCCGATCAGGCCTGAGGGGAGGAGTTTACCATAGCCTTTAGCTGTGGTAAATGTGTATCGGCCTGTTTTGTATTCTTTGCCTTCCAGGAAACCGGATTCCCACTTTACGGTTCGTACATCCTTGTCCGGTTCCAGGCTGTCGCCGAGCAAGCGGTTGGGCCAGCGGTTTGCTATTTCGATCTCAAGTGTGTTGCTGGTTGTCTTGACAGCATCTGTGATATCCACACGCCATGGCGCACACCATACTACGCCGAGATCCTTACCATTGAGCCTAACCCGGGCTATATCATGGATCGTTCCAAGATCGAGATAAATCTTTTTGCCAGACTGATGTGGAAGGTCGAAGTTCTTTCGGTAAGTTGCGATTCCGGAATAGTACTTTATGCCGCGATCTTCGCTTTTGGTCCAATCGTAAAGTTCATCAAAGGTGATCTTCTCCGGGCCTCCCCATTTGGGGTCGAAACTTACGCCCCATGGGCCTTGCAAAGTTGCGACCGGTTTTGCAAGTGGAAAATTCACTTCGCCAGCAATTGCCGGCTGCTTTGGCGCTTTACGCGGAAAGACAACAAAGAAACTTTCATAAGGATGGAATTGCATCGGGATCGTCGTAAGAGCGCCCTCAACTTTATATTGCAGCAGGGAACGCCTTTCGCCGGTGACGGGGTTCCATAATTGTGGTTTGCCCTTGCTGACCCTGAATGTGCAATCGACTTTGATGGGTTCATCTGACTTATTTGCAACAAAATATATTTCCTGCTGTTTTGTGCTGCGATGACCGTAACGGACAGAGCCGGTGGAGGTGAAATCTTCAGCAATGCCCATCTGTTTCAGGATCGATGCGGTGCTGTCGTATTCAGGATAGAGCTCTTTAGGTTTGGGGCCTCCGAAGTAGATAGTTCCCCGACCATATTTGCGTTCGGTTTTCTCCATCGGCGGTTCTAACGTGCCCCATATTTTCTTCGCGATTTCTTTGACCTTATCATCACACTTTGGATAGTCCACCAGTGACGGTGATTTTACAGGCGGCGAACCTATGACAGTTGCGCCTGATTTGATGAGACTTGCGATCTTTGCCAGCGTCTCCGGCGTCATGGTTTCAATTCGCGGCAGTACCATTACGCTGTATGATGTCCCGCCGGGAAATTCTATCTTACCTTTACGAACTTTAGCACGCATGTTAAGAATACGCGGCGAAACCGCATCGAAGTTATACCCCTTTTTATCTTTAAGCTTCGTGGCACCAGCCAAAGCGCTTTCCGGGGCGATGAAGATGTGTGGGGCGCCTTCGGGGGTGAGATAGAGAATGTCGGCGACAGCTACTCCCTGACGGAGTAGGTGTGAACAGCGTGTAATATACTCGTGGTAGGCGGCAAACAAGTGCCACATAGTCCGGTTGCGGTGCCACTGTACGCCGTAGCCCCCCATAGTCATACCCGGCTTGACCCCCTCCCCCAGCGGCTGATGCTGAAACGTATGGAAGATGATCCCGTTGATGCCCATAGCAAAGGCCCAGTCGGTCTGATTTTTCATGTTGCCGGGGTAGTTAGTATACTGCATGCCGGCGGTAGTAAATCCCTCGGCGTTAACCCGTGACTTTCCCATAGTATGCGCTATACTGACAGCCTCGTGGGTGCTGTATAGCGTATCCGGGAAAGACTTATAATGCCAGAATTCGCACGCTGGTATATCCGCAACTGATCCGAGGTCTATATTGCCTGCCGGATTCATATCGTAGGGTTGATTGGAGTACGAAAGTCCATGTTCGTGGGCGAGCTTCTTGATGGCGCCGGCATGATTTTCCAGCACCAGTTCCTGGGATGTTATTCGCATATCCCAGAGGAAGCGTTCGGTCTTTTCAAGGCTCCCGACAACTAAACCCATGTATGCCGGATAGTAGGGCTGAGGATCATAGCCGCGGCGTTTGGTAAACTCTTCGCGAAAACCATCGCTCCAATTCTGAGAGCTCATCTCCCAACTATCCAGATGGATAGTGGTCAATCCCTTGCCCGGCGTCAGGGTCCCAAGTTTCTCAATTAGACGCCCCTGAAAGTTATCCCAGTGGCGGCGGTAGGCATCGGCATTGAATTTATCGCATTCAAAACCATGCCCAGCCCTTGGCGCGGGCCGGGTTGTCTGGCCGGTGCTGCGCGCAACAAAGCGCATGATCGTCCAGTCACCTTTGGGGACATTCCACTTTAGCGTTCCGTCCGCCGTCATAAGATGAGTCAGGTCAACGGCCCGTTCTACATCGATTATTTCACGTATATCAGGTTCCGCATAATCAGCTTGAGCAGTGATATATGTCTGAACCTCTTTTACCAGACGCCCACCCCTAATGCTATATGGATTAACATTCTTTAGAGTCTTGATCACTTTGTTTACTAATTCAGCCCCACCTTTTAGTGGAGTGGGAAATGCGAGAACCGTCACATCCCGGTACCACTTGTCGCGAATTGTCTGGTGATCTTTGCTCATTCCTGCAAACTGGTTAGGAGTATGCGGTTTGGGTATAGGCAGAATGTCTTCAAACATAGCTGGCCCGCGCACCTTTGTCGTACTGCCGACAAGGTGCTGCATGGAATCTTCAGGTTTGACCCACGAACCACCGCTTCCGGACCAACCCGGACCCGTTCCCAGGATAAATTCCATCCCCAGCCGTTCGGTCGTCTTAATCGCATGAACAACATTGTCCTGCCAAGGCTCACTCATGAAAGAGACCGGACCGGCGGGAACCCCGATGTTCACTTCCAGGAACAGTACACTGCCAATGCCGACGGCAGCCATGGCTTCCAGGTCCGCCACCATCTCATCACGGTCCTGGTTGCCGTCCATAAACAACCAGTACACTCCGGGGCGAGCCGAGTCCGGGGGATTCAGAAAATCCTTTTCAAGCGATGCGCCGGCGGCGACACTAAGTGTTAGTGCAAATGTTAGAATGATGGTCAGATGTAATAGCTTCATTGTTTATGGCCTTTCATTTCGATATGGTTTCGAGGTTCAATGATGCTTGTCATTTTCGACAGAGTTGCGGATCCGGTCGAGGGGAGCGTATATCTGGTCGATTGGTACATTGTCTACGTTTGCTCGTATCAGGGAGTAGATTATCGTGGAAGCGCATGAATAAAAGCTGATGACGAATGCGACGACGAGTCCTACTACGAAGATAACGATAAGATGTATAAGAAAAGCCGAAACTCCCTGTGACAAGTTAAGTTCCATTGAGATGGCTGCCGAGCTTGTGGCAAGGAGGTCGAAGAATTCCGGTTTTGGCCAGATCATGGCGAGTTTGTCCGGTCCGTCGGGGTTATTGAATATTCCGAGGTCGAGCATTGTATAGGTTACGATAAGGAGCAGGTACACGAAGAATCTTACGAATAGATATGCGATGGTTCCGTGTACGGTTACGATGGCGGTGTAAAGTATCATTCTCCATGGTTGATTGAAGACATAGCAGAACGATCTGCTTATGGCGTCATATCCATTTGAGCTTTCATACGCGATGGCCGGGAACATCAGGCATGCTCCGGCGGTGGTTCCGATCAGCATCAGGACGGTCATCAAGCCGAATACAAGGGCGAGTCCGAGTCCGAGTGCGATGATCAGTTCTCCGGCCCATGGGATGTTGCCGATGAGTCCGAGTAGATAGATGAATAATCCCAAAAAGGCCATGATGCCGATGCATACCGAAGGGGCGGTTAGAAAGGCAAGAAAGTTTCTTGCGGCGAATCTGACGGCCTGGCCGAGGCCGGCTTTTTCCCCGCGGGCAAATTCAAGAGCGGCACAGCGGGAAATTGCTCCGCCTGCGATGCAGGTGATCGGTACCGTAAGGGTAAAGAATACGATGCTATAGAGGGTGTGGTACTTTATTGCCCATACGAGGCCTATGAAGAATCCCCATATATTAGTGAAGAAATTGAGGACGTCGCGTCCCATCAGTGAGACGGTTGCTCCGTTGAATCTGGCGGCTGAGAAGTTCCATAGTGTTGAAAAGACGCCTCGCTGGCCGTCGATAAAGTATTCCTCTATTGCGTCCATAGCGTCTGCGGGGTCGGTGAGATATATCTTTGTTTTGGCTTCGTGGCCGAATGTGGCGATGGTGGAGACGGTTGATTCGAGTATGGGTTTTTTTTCGGGTGAGGTTATGGTGCAAACGTCCATGATCCATCCGATCAGGCAGACGAGGCAGACGGCTGACATTGCGATGGTCATTTTTGTGGGTCTTATGGCCATTTTGAAGCTGCGTATGAGCTTTGTGAAAATCAGCTTATCCCACATTTGCCATAATTTGATCTGTTCATCCGGCATATCGATACCTTTTGGTCATTTCTCAGAAAACCACTTGTCCAATTCATTATCGCATATTGTGAGGCAGTTTCAACAAAAATTGTGAGATTTTCGCGGTTATAAACCTGATGGATCATTGATCATCGGGGAGGTTTTGCTGATCTTGTTCGGTGTTGGAGTTTTGGTCGGGTATTCGGTATTGCCCGTCGATCCATGCGCCGAGGTCTATCAGTTTGCATCTTTCCGAGCAGAAGGGGAAATGTTCGGATCGGCTTTGGCCTTTTGAGGGACAGGGGAACTGCTTATTGCATTTCGGGCATTTTTGCGACACTGTTCAACCTTGAAGTCTAAGCCTCTTCTTTGTCCTCGGTATCGAAGTTTCCATAGAACATTTCGTCGAGATCGTCTTCGTCTTCGGCAAGCCCTTCTTTGTCGGTTTCAACAGGTTGTTCTTCTTCGTCTTCTTCGTAGATTTTTTCGCCTTCGATGACGAGTCCTTTTTCTACCATTGTCGCGTATTCAATGCAGTATCTTGCCCACGGATTTGCTGTAAGGCGTGGTTTTGAGATGGGCTTGTTGGTTCCTTCGCAGATACCGTATACCCCTTCCTCTATCCGCCATAGGGCGGCGGTTATCTCGTTGACCATTTTTCTTTCGTTTTCCATCAGTCCCAAGGAGAATTCCTGTTCGAAGTTGTCGGTTCCCATGTCAGCCATGTGTATTGGCATACTTGACAGGTCGCCTGCGGCTTCGAGTCGTGATTTTTTGAGTGCTTCTTCTTCAAAGAATTCTACGTCACCGAGTATCTCGGCACGTTTGAGCAGGAGTAGTTGCTGAAATTTCGCAATCGCCTGTGGAGTGAGAGTGCTTTTTTTCTTAGAGCGAGCGGGTTTCTTTTTTGCGACGACTTTTTTCACCTTTTTGGGTGCGGAGGCCTTCTTGGCTTTAGGTTTGGCAGCAGTTGCTTTCTTCGCCTTGGTTTTCTTTACCACGGCCTTTTTCGTTTTCTTCTTAGCAACGGTTTTCTTTACAGCTTTTGCTTTTTTCTTCACTTTTTTTGCCACGTCAAAGCCTTTCACGAATAAGATTAGCTATATCCACTTTCCGTCAACCCTATGTCTTTAATACGTATAGCCCCGTATAATAAACCTAAAAAATGTTTTTTGTAAAGTAAATATGTCTCGGAAGTGAAAAAAAAGACAAATTAACGGGTGTGATTGAGCGTAAGTAGTTGTTTTCTAAGTAGTTACCGCCGGAAAGTCTTACGTTCTTTTGAACTGTTTTTCCAGGTCAGATATTGAAAACTTTATTACTGTCGGTCTTCCGTGGGGGCATCGGGAGGCTCGTTCGATAGTATCCTTGTCGGCGAGGAGCTGCTGCATCTCCTGTTCGGTCAGTGGTTGGCCTGCTTTTATCGCGGCTTTGCATGCGGCCATGTCGAGTATTTCGTGGAGGAGTCTTTCGGCATCGAGTCCGAGAGTCTTGTCGGTGAGCATGTCGAGGAGGTCCTGCATGAATTCGAGTGGGGCCACTTTGTCGAGTATCGACGGGAAGGATTGTATTGCCATAGTCTTTGGGCCGAATGGTTCGAGTTCTATGCCGATCTTTTCGATGAGTTCGGCACTTTCCTTTACGGCGTCGAGCTGGGCGTCGTTAAGTTCGAATGTTTCCGGGATGAGTAGGCGTTGGGAGGTGAGCTGGCCGTCGGCAAGTTTTCGGCAGAGTTGTTCGTATATTATGCGTTCGTGGAGAGCGTGCTGGTCGATGATGACAAAGCCTTCGCCGGTTTGCGTTACGATGTAACTGCTGTGAATTTGTAGAAAGGTTTTCGGCGGAGCGGGGGCGCCGGTGTCCGCGGTATATCCGGCAGCGGAGTAATTTACGGGTTGCTGACTATGCGATGTTTGGCCCGGCCCGGAGAAGCTAAATCGCTGCTGGTCGGTAGAGGTATGCTTGTGCGAACTGAAAAAATCCGCCATCGCTTCGGATATTCTTTCCTGTCGGGCGGTGTCGGCGGCTGTCGGAGGGAACATATCGTTCATGCTAACGTTTGAAGCTGGTAATTGGGCGGTTACGTCGAGGTCGGTAGCGAGGAGTTTTTCGCGAAGCACAGCCAGCACCTGGGAGTGGATGAGGTTCGGGTTTTCGAAGCGAACCTCTATCTTTGTCGGGTGGACGTTTACGTCGTAGCTTTCGACGGGGAGTTCGATAAAGAGAAAGACTATGGGGTATTTGTTGGGTTCGATGAGGCCGCGGTACGCTTCTTTCATTGCGTGGCCGATGAACTTATCGCGGATGTGCCTTTTGTTCAGGAATATGTACTGGTACTTGCCGTTTCCTCTTGCACGGCTTGGGTGGCCGAGAAGAGCGGTGATCGTTACGCCTTTTTCGTCGCCCTTGGTTCGTAATAGGCTCTCGGCGATGTCTTTGCTGAATAGCTGGGCGATGCGTTCGGTGACGGATTGATCGCCGACGAGGCGGTATAGCTGGCGCCCGTTGTGGATGAGGGTCATGTCGAGGTCGCAGTGGGCCAGTGCTATTCGGGTGAAGTATTCGGTGATGTGGGACATTTCGGTGTTGGCGGTGCGGAGGAATTTTCTTCTGGCTGGGAGTTTGTAGAATATGTTGCGAACCTCAATGGTCGTGCCTTTATCCGCGCTGCACGGGGCAGCGGGTTGGCGCTGGCCGCAGTCGATGGTCAGGCGGTTTGCTTCTATTGAATCGGCGGTTCTGCTGGTAATGGTTACTGCGCTTATCGAGGCGATGG
>DRGS01000048.1 GCA_011053245.1 Phycisphaerales bacterium | reverse complement strand
GAAGATAGCAGGAATCATAATTATGTACGTCACCCTCTGGACTCGAAGTAAGCTGTTTTAAACCGCCCCCGTCGATACCAACCTCGAATACCTGCCATATTGTTTTGCCGTCCGGCATCGAAAACAAGATCCGATCACCGTCGAAATGCAGGTCTATGTCCGAGACAAGCCGCTTCGTTTCCGGTTCGTAGATCACCTCAAGTTTGCCATCTGGATTTAGCCCGGACAGCGCACATATCTGGTTTTCCCATATCAAAGGATTTACTATACGCGGAAGGGACCACGAACTTTGACGAGGCAAACCGATAAATTCGCCAAGCCCTCTATCCGGAGCATCCCACCTGCGCGGATCGCCGTCGGGTTTGCGTTTGATAAGCAGAAGCTTTTCAAAATCCAGCAAAGGATTGTCCAAAAGCGCTTTGCCTTTGAATGCCTCGAATTGTTCGACAAATGCAGCAGAGACGTTTTCATCGGAAGACTTCTCTAATCGCTTAAGGCGTTTTTCAAATCTGTCAAGCTCGGCAAGCAGCTTTGGCCCGTCGGGATATTTCTTGTCGAAAGTCCTGCTCATATCCTCGATTGCAAGACGTACCGCGATACAATCGATCCCCTTCAAGGGATTTGTCGGAATTTCCTGCTCAGATGCCGCCGAAACAGCGGCAAGGGCGCCAGCAAAAAAAATACAAAGCTCAATAATTCGCAACTTGTAAACCATAGTAAACCTCCAGTTAACGACCCGCAAATGAAACTTTCATATCCATTGTACAAAATTTGCAAAATGATAACCAGTTAATTCTTTCCCGACATTACGCACTTATTCAATACCTAATTTTTTCTGTATATCTTCAAGGGGTATGCCCTTGGTTTCGGGCACCATCAGTTTAACCCAGACAAGTTGCAGCACCATCATAAAGCAGAAGAAAGAAAACACGGTTGCCGGTGAGAACGCTTCGACCATTTTTGGAAAGAACAGCGTCAGTAGCGCCGCAAAGATCCAGTGTGTGAAACAGCCGAACGACTGCCCTGCCGCACGGTTGCGGTTCGGAAAGTGAGGCGCTAAACAGATGGCGGACACGCAAGTTTTTCGACAACCCATGAATTTTATCTGGCGGTAGGCGACGATGTAGTAGGCCGAGCAAGGCAGGTAGCGGAAAAAGTCTTGACCGGCGATTTGTTGCGCGCGCCCTTTTGGCGAAGTAAACGAAAAGAGCCAGCAAACGCAAGTGCTTGCTGGTCCTGACTTTATGTAACACGCCCGAAGGGATTCGAACCCCTGACCTTCGGATTAGAAATCCGGTGCTCTATCCAACTGAGCTACGGGCGCTTTACACCATTCCACGTAAAAAATGCGAGTTTATACGCGGAGTACTCTTTTGTTTACAATGGCTTATCGTTTTTACAACGCGAAAACAAAAAATACCATTGGTATTGTCATAACTGCATGAAATATAATAACTTCCTGCACCAACGTCAACCTTTTTTCGCCAGAAAACACCCATTATACGGATTCTGAAAATTTAGCGGACTTGCTATATCTCAAAATTGCCCTAAAATACTCAAATGAGCGGATCGAATAACGCATATGTGATACACAGGCACGATAGCGGCGGAGAAACCCACTGGGATCTCATGCTCGAATCCGCCGATTCCCTGCGAACCTGGCGACTGGACACACACCCTCAGGATATCCGATCCCAGCCGGTCTCCGCCACCAGCATCGCCGCCCATGCAAAAAGATTCCTCACATACGAGGGCCCCGTCCAAAATGCCCGGGGAAATGTACAGATCGTAGATTCTGGAACCTACGCTTGCCCGGACAATAGCAGCACACAACTCAAACTCACCCTCGCAGGCCGGATACTCAAAGGAACATTCACACTAACACATATCTGCGATGACAACTGGCAATTCACCAGAACCGGCAAAAATGAAAACCCTATTTCCTGAGTTGCGGCAGATCCGGTTCAACATGGACCGTGATATTCACCGGACGAACGATCTGATCGTGCAAGCTTGATTCAAGCGACTCCGCTATCTCATGCGCATCGGTAATACTCAAATTCGGATCGACCAGAATATGCAGATCGAGAAAGACCTCCCTGCCAACGCTCCGTGTCCTGAGCTTGTGCCATTGACGAATGCGCTGCTCGGAACCGATGATACTCTCTATCTGCCCGACCGTCGCCTCATCGGCGCCCGCCTCGGCAAATTCGTCGATACATTTGCCAACGATCCTGACCCCCACAAAAATGATCATCAGTCCGACCGCGACTGCGGCTATCGAGTCGCCATGAACATACCCGAATTTCATCGCCACAAGACCAATTAGAACCGCCACAGAGCTGAGCGCATCGCTGCGATGATGCCATGCGTTGGCATACGTCACCGAACTGTGCGTCCGAACCGCAACACGTCGAGTAGCCTGATACAGCATCTCCTTCAAAACTATCGAAACCACCGCCACAGCATACACCGGCCAACCGAGAACACAAACCGCCTCGACATCCCCACGCAACCTTGCGATAACCAGCGATGCCCGATAGATCATAAAACCGCCCACGACAATCAGTATCACCGCCACGAAAAGAGAGCTGAATGTCTCCCGTCGCCCATGACCGTAAGGATGCTTCGAGTCCGGCCCCCTCGAACCGAGATGAACCCCCAATAATACCGCGATATCGGTTACCATATCGGAAAGCGAATGAACACTGTCGGCAACCAACGCTATCGAACCCGCCGCCAAACCAACAAGCATCTTCACCGCCGCCAGGGCAACATTCGTCACGATCCCCGCATAGGTAACGTTCCTTATCTGTCGGTTATCACTTTCGATAGAATTATTATTCATCGGCCAAGTATCTCTTCGCGAATATCATTAACTTTGTCAATATACATTTTAGCAGCAGCTTCATTTTCCGTCTCAACGATCAGCCTCATCACCGGTTCGGTATTGCTCGTCCGCAGATGCACCCAGCCGTCATCAAAATCAAAACGATAACCGTCGGTGTCATTAACCTTCGCATCCGTAAAAAGTTCCCTCGCCTTTTCACATATCAAACCGGCCTGCGCCTTATCTGCCACAAACTTCGTCTTGTAAACGTAATACCCACCGATGTCACTAACAAGTTCGCTAACCGTCTTACCCGTCTCTGCCATAAGCTGCAACACAAGCGCCATCCCTACAAGGCTGTCGCGGACCGGACCGACACGAAGATCGATAATTCCGCCATTACCCTCACCGCCTATAACGCATTTATTTTTCACCATCGCATCGGCAACATTGGCCTCTCCTACCGCTGTCCGAATAACTCTGCAGCCGGCCTCGCGGGCGATATCATCGATCATCCGCGAAGTCGAAAGATTCACCGCCGCCGTACCTTTCATCTTACCGAAAACATACTTCGCCGCCAAAGCAACCGTATACTCTTCACCGATATACCTGCCGTTTTCATCGACGATCGCAAGCCTGTCCGCATCCGGATCCTGGGCGAAACCAATATCCGCCCCAGCCGCGGCAACCTCATCGCAAAGCCCCGTCAGATTCTCTTTCGTAGGCTCGGGCGTATGAGCGAATATCCCCGTCGCCTCGTCATTGATCGCAACGACATCGCATCCAAGCTGCCCCAGAATATCCTTGCTTATCCGTCCTCCGCCACCGTTTACGCTATCCAGTACAACCTTAAAACCTTTGGCTGCGATAGTTTCTTTCTCAATGATCGCCATAACCTTTTCAATATGCACCGCATCGGTCGTCTCGTCAAAAGTGACGTGTCCGCATTCAGGCGACCCCACCAACTCGAATTGCTTATCGAAATATCGCTGCCGTATCTCAGCCGCCAACTCCGCCGCCGGAGCAATACCATTACTCAGCAGCAGCTTGATCCCGTTATATTCGACCGGATTATGCGATGCCGTTATCACGATCCCCCCCGCACACCCCAAATCTCGCAGCATAACCCCCACACACGGCGTCGTCACAATTCCAATATCAACAACATCGACACCAACCGAGCAAAGCCCCGCCGCAACCGCTATCAACAGTTCCTCACCAGAGGGCCGCGAATCCCTGCCCACGCAAACTTTAAGCCTCGCGCCTCCCGATTCGCTGCTGCTCTTTAAGAACGCACCAAACGCACACCCATACTCCGTCGCTATCGCAGACGTAAGATTCTCCCCAACGATCCCCCGCATCCCACTAACACTAATTATCAATTCCGCCATTACTCACTCCCATAGTTGTCATCCCCGCCCACAATGCCGGTGCTAAACCTCAACTCAAAACTAAAAACTCAAAATTAAAAACTAATTCACATCTTACGCGATTTCTCAAGCGTCTCCGTCAGTCTTTCAATAAGCCTGTCAACCTGCTTATCCTTGAGCGCCAAAATATCACGCAACGCCTCACCGATATGCGGCAGATACGTCTTAATATAGTCCCGCTTCTTCAATTCCTGCTTGATACGCTTTTGCCTGCGAACATGCATCCCGAGTTTCCGCCCGCATTCCCGCACAGCTAATTTGATCTCCTTAATGATCTCCGGATAATGAGCGATAGCCTCTTTGCTCTCGGAGGTAAACGGAACCCACACAGACGCGATATGCACCATGATCACAACCGGCCCGCGCGGCAAAGCCCCCCTGCTCTGACTAAGCCCATAACTACGCCAGTTCGTATCCAGCACCGCCTTGAAAATCGCCCCAGCAGATTGCTGATACAGCAGCGGAACACGATTAGCGATCCGCGAAACACGCATGACCGGATCGTTATCCGAATCTTCTTTTTTATTTTTATCGGTATTTGAATTACTCCGGAACCCGTAAGCAAGAGCAGCCTCGATAAGAAAAGGATTGCCCCGATAAACCGAAGGTTTCCGCGTACAACTGGCATAGAACTCCGCATCGACAACACGCTTTAGTCCGTTGATCATATTTGTCTCACCGATCGGCCCGATACAATCGCTGGAGGGATTACGTATCTTCGCCTTACTGATCGCCTTATGCAACGCCTCCGTTTCCTTAAGCGATAT
>DRGS01000047.1 GCA_011053245.1 Phycisphaerales bacterium | reverse complement strand
CGTAATGACAATTTCATTTCATCAGTCCGGCAGAACACTTTTTCCGGGGACCGGCTTTGCTGATGAGATCGGCACAGGACCGGGTAAGGGCTTTAGCGTAAACTGTCCCCTGCCGCCGGGAACCTATGACGAGGTCTATCTCAACGCCTTCAAACAGATCGCCCTACCCCTGATAAGATCCTTTGGCCCCGATGTCATCGCGATAGAACTCGGAGCCGACGCCCTCGCAGGCGACCCCCTGGCAATGCTGAACCTTACCAATAACACCCATGCCGACATCGTCAACGGCATCCGCGAATTCGACAAACCCATCTTAGCAACAGGCGGCGGGGGATACGACGTAGAGAATACCACAAGAGCATGGGCACTATGCTACTCGGCACTTTGCGGCGACGATACCGAAGACAATCCCTCCCCCTTAAGAGATGACAGGCTCAAGCCAACCTCTATGCAACTCGAAAACATACCTCCGGCAGTCGATGCAATTATCGAAAAAATAAAACAAACCGTCTTCCCGATACATAGCCTGTAATTAACCATGGCTGACAATCGTATTCCACACGGCAAGCCAGAATGGTATTGTGAAAATGCAGCATAGATAGCAGATCAGGGCAATGGCTTCTGCTCTTTGTTCGTTTCCGCCGTAGTGTTTTACGAGTATCAGCAGTGATGTCGCCGGCGGAGATGCCGCTTGAAGAATGAAAAAGCTTGCCATCAGCGGCCAGTCCCTGCCAAGACCGCTGAAATAAAGAACGGCTATCACGCAGACAGGAACGATCGTTAGTTTTACGGAGATCACTTTAAGGGCATCGACGATGTAAGGCTTCAGGTTGAAGCGAATACCGCCGAGCATTGCGCCAAGGATGAATGTTCCAAGCGGAATGGCCGCCGAGCCGATCATTTCGGCAGAATCGAGAACCATGGAACTGCCGAAAGTTTTGCCGCGTACAAGAACTATGACCGTAGCGCTGATAACGGCGATCAGAGGCGGGCTTATGAACTCGCGAAGTTTGATCTTTTCGCCGGGCTTGACACACATTAAATATTTTCCGATGCCCCACATCAAAGGACTGTAGCCGGGAAGCATCAGGAAACAGTAGAGTTTAAAATCATCGAACCTGTCGGCAAAAAGGATGCTGCCTATGGGGAGAATAAGGTAGTAGCCGTTTTGTATGGCGGAAAGAGCGATCAGATCCTTTTTTTGTTTTCTGTCGCGTGCAAAGACAGCCGTTCCAATGGCAAGGCCAAACAGCACCATGACGGCAGTTCCCAACGGCAGGACGGGCCAGATCGATATCCGGTCGATGGCAAAGTTTTTCAGTATGTTGCTGAATATCAGGCAGGGAAGAAAGATATTGATGGTTAATGCCGAAATAGCTTTGATCTGATCTTCGGTGACGATCTTTCTTCTGACTAATAAACCGGCTGCCAGAACGATTACCAATATTTGCAAAACCGCCCTGAAAGTGGGGGAAAATACAATTGCAAAGGCTTCTACCATAGACTCTTCCGCATAGAAGGATATTTCCAGCGACAGCAACTCTTATAAATAGCCGCGGGCAACGGGCCAACAAACCCAATACCCGCGACTTCAATTTTTTGAAACTATCGGTTTACTCTTCAAGATGCTTCGGCGGTTTTAAGAAGAAGACCATAACTGCTGCGGCAATAAGCAAACCTGATGCGGTATAGTATGCGAAGTTGAAAGATCCTCCACTTTTTACATACATGGTCCCAGCCAGCTTGGCAAGCAAGAATCCGCCAATTCCCCATGCGGTAAAGACCAGGCCGTAGTTCATGCCGAAATTCTTTAAGCCAAAGAAGTCTTTTGTGATCGCTGGGAACAAGGCAAGATTTGAACCGTAACTGGCACCGATTAGAGCGGTGATAGTTATCAATGCCGGCCCTGTTGCCAGTACGCTTACCTTGTCTGTCATTGTAAGCAAGAGGATAAGAATCGCCTGACCAACGAGGAACATGAACAAAGTGACTTTACGTCCAAGTTTGTCAGAGAGCATTCCCGCAATGATACGACCCCCGCCATTACCTATTGCCAGGCCTACTACTGCAGCAATCGCAAGCGATTCGCTGCTGATCTGTGCTTTGACGATATTTTTGACGACTGATATTATCATAAGACCGGCGCCTGCGCCACAAGCATACATAAACCAGAGCATATAAAATTGCGGCGTACGGAGCATTTCTTTCGGAGTGAGATTGTCCTTGTCATAAACAGGCGCTTCTTTTGTGACTTTGCCCTCCATATGTTCTTTGAACTCTTTGAGTTGCATCAGTTCCGGATCGGGTGCCTGTAGCAGCTGCGAAAGACCGAACCACAAAGGCGTCAGTAAAGTTTTAAGCCCCGTGATCAGGAACAGAAAACCCACGCCCATAATAAGCATCATTTTCTGGAGGCCATACTGTACGATAAGAAATTTTGCCAAAGGTGCCGCGTAAACCGAAGCTAAACCGAAACCTGAAACGACGATGCCGGCTATCAATCCTGTTTTGGCCGCAGGAAACCATTTAACCGCAGCTGGTGTTGCCGAGGCGTAACCGAAACCAATACCCGCACCTGCCAGAACACCGAAACCGATGACAAAACCAACCAGCGAAGTTGTCATACTGGCAACGATAAAACCAAGACCAACAAGAATACCGCCTATCGCGGCAACAATACGCGGGCCGAACTTATCCTGCATTCTGCCAGCAGGAACCATTATCAGACAAAAGACCAGGCATGCAACTGAGTATGGCCATGACTTGTCGGCCATGTCCCAACCCCATTCCTCAGGGATACCGCCAGCGATAACGCTCCATGTATAAAGAATTCCAAGGGCCAGATTAATCCCCATACCGGCAAAGACAACCCGCCAACCGTATTCACCCACTGCCACTCTTGGCACTGCGATCTGCTGACTCATTCTAACTTTCCTTTCCAAATAAAAAATGCCGGACGCAAATAATGTCATGCGCCCGGCTTTATTCTTTCCGTCCCAACGGACGGTTCTTTATTAACCTCTATTCTTGATCAAAGATTCGACAACACTCGGATCGGCAAGCGTGGAAATATCGCCCAGATTGTCAGTATCCTTTTCCGCGATCTTCCGCAGGATACGACGCATGATCTTACCCGAACGCGTCTTCGGAAGTGACGGTGCGAACTGAACCGCTTCCGGAGCTGCGATAGGACCGATCTCCTTGCGAACATGCACGATCAGCTCCTTCTTAAGCTCGTCGCTCTCTTCAACGCCATTGACCAGAGTAACATAAGCATATAGCCCCTGCCCCTTGATCTCATGAGGAACCGGAGTAACCGCAGCCTCTGCGACCTTTGGATGGCTGACCAGTGCGCTCTCGACTTCGGCTGTTCCGATCCGATGACCGGAAACATTGACAACGTCATCGATCCGGCCCATCAGCCAGAAGTCGCCGTCGGCATCGACCCTGCAGCCGTCACCCGCAAAGTAAATATCATCGTACATCGTAAAGTACGTATCTACAAATCTTTCGTGGTCGCCCCACATCGTACGCATCATACCGGGCCACGGCTTGCGAATGCAAAGCTTGCCGCCTTCGTTGACGCCGCACTCATTACCGTTATCGTCAAGAACAACAGCATCGACACCGAGGAAAGGCCTTTGAGCGCAACCAGGCTTGAGAGTATGAGCGCCAGGAAGAGGAGTGATCATAAATCCACCCGTTTCGGTCTGCCACCATGTATCGACGATGGGACACTTGCCATGGCCGATATGCTTATGATACCACATCCAAGCCTCGGGATTGATCGGCTCGCCGACACTACCTAAGATACGCATCGTATCGAGTTTGTACTTCGCCGGCCACTCTTCGCCATAACGCATCAGAGCACGGATCGCCGTAGGTGCCGTATAGAAAACCGTAACGCCGAACTTATCGCATATCTTCCAGAACCTTCCGGCATCTGGATAAGTCGGAACGCCCTCGAACATCAGCGATGTCGCTCCGTTGGCCAGCGGCCCGTAAACGATATAGCTATGACCGGTAACCCAACCGATATCGGCAGTGCACCAGTAAACATCGTCTTCGTGAATATTGAAAACCAGCTTATGAGTAATGGTCGTATGCAGCAGGTAGCCGGCGGTCGTGTGAACTACGCCCTTGGGCTTACCGGTCGAACCGGATGTGTAAAGAATGAACAGCGGATCCTCAGCTTTCATAGGAACCGCTTCGCACTCGTCGCTGGCCTTTGCCATCTCATCGTGATACCAGGTGTCCCTTCCGTCCTTCATATCGCAAGGCTCGCTATTGACCTTGACAACTATAACGCTCTCGATAGTCGGGCAATCTTCAAGAGCTTCGTCGGAGATCTTCTTGAGCAGGATATGCTTACCGGCACGCAGTGAAACATTCGACGTGATCAGCATCTTGCAATCCGAATCGTTGACCCGGCCTTTGATAGCGTCAGCGCTGAAACCACCGAAAATGATCGAGTGGATCGCACCGATACGCGTACATGCAAGCATGACTATCGAAAGCTCAGGAACCATCGGCATGTAGATAGCAATGCGGTCGCCCTTGGTGATGCCCTTGCTCTTCATAACATTGGCATACTTGCAAACTTCCTTGTGAAGTTCCTCGTATGTGTACTTCTTAACTGCATCTTCCTCTTCGCCCTGCCAGATGATAGCCGTCTTCTTGGCTGTCGGAGTACCCAGATGCCGGTCAAGACAGTTATACGAAACATTCAGCTCGCCGTCGGCAAACCACGTATGCTCGATCTTGCGGGCCTTTGTATCCCACGAATACTCGAGACTTTTGGTCGGCGCCTTAGTCCAGTCGAGACTCTTGGCCTGTTCAAGCCAGAAACTGTCAGGGTCGTTTATCGATCTTTCCCACATCTCCTGAAATTCCTGAGCATTATTGATCCATGCGTTATCCTGAACGCTTTTCGGCGGAGCAAATGTTTGCCCCTCACTCATTAAAGACTGCATGCCTTTAGTTTCTTCTGCCATTTTCCTGCTCCCTAAGCAAAAACACATCGCTAAATTCACTATTTTCCACCCGTCATTACAGACAAGGTATACACAAAGCGAAAGAATATCAACATCCGCCCGCCAGTCAATAAAAAACCGTACATTTACCATATTTTCAGAAGATACTTGCATAGAACAGGTGAAAAAGAACAAAAGCGGGAAGATTCGGAGCATCAGCCCTTATTTCCAGGCTCCTATCAACAAAAAAAACTTCATTTTTACAGAATTATGGAAAATACACGCTGCATTGTGCCGATGAAACCTGATAACATGGGAAGATATGTATACAGGACAAAAAAGGGGTTCTGAATGATGACCGAACAGGAAAAGATAATATATCAGCCGCTCCTCGAAATTGAGGACGTCCTGCCGATCATCAGCCAGATTTCCATCTTCGCCGGTCTCACGGAACAGCAGCGGCATTCGCTATTCAAACTCCTCGAAAAGACGACTTACAAGAAGGGCAAAACCATTTTCCGCCAGGGCCGCCAGCCGACCCACATCTACATCATAAAATCAGGCGTGGTACAGCTCATCGTCTCTCAGGATGACACACCGTTCGAACTCGTCGTATTCCATCAGGGCCAATGCTTCGGCGAAGCCTCTGTGATCGGCATCCTACCGCACGCAGCCACGGCATTCGCGATGGAAGACACAGAGTTGATAGTGCTCTCAAGAGAAACGCTCATGAACCTCTACGATGCCGACATAAAACTTTTCAGCATACTAATGCTGAACATCGCAAGAGAATCATGCAGAAGACTACACTCGTCAAGCGAAACGCTCCTGCACTACTTCATGAATAAATAATTCTCATAAAACCAAAAAAAACTTTAAAACCCTTGACAGGGCTATGACAATTTAGTATAATTCGAGATATGTCGAACAATCGAACAACTGAAAATGACCGTTTCGCCGGGATGTTCAAGGCTCTGGCCAACCCCCACCGCCTCAACATCTTCATGCGCCTGATAAGCTGCTGCGGCGCTGGCAAAGGCCCCGGAGTGGACCCGGAAAAGATGAAAACATGCGTCGGACAACTCGGTCGCGACCTCGGCATCGTCCCGTCAACCGTATCCCATCATATAAAGGAACTGAGACAAGCCGGCTTGATAGACATGGAAAGGAACGGCCAGAAGATATTTTGCCGCGTCGACCCGGCCACGCTCAAAGCCCTTAGCAGCTTTTTTGTAGAGCTACAAGAATCTTCAGAGAACAATTCCTGCTAAAAACTGGTAGGTATGAAAAACGTAAAATAGAAACCATATTTAACGAAAGGAACAAAAAAATGAGTGAAAATGAAAACATCGAAAACAACGACCAACAAGACGATCAGCAACCGTGCTGCGAATCTTCAAGCTGCTCCGACTCTGGCAACTGCGCAAGCAAAATGAAATACGCCGCCTTCGGACTCATAATGCTCCTGGCCGTCGGCGTAGCCGCCCACGCACTGATCGAAAAGAACAAAGGCGTATCCGCCTCAACATGCGGAACCAACGCCTGCACAACCTGTCCAAGCCAACTCGGCGGATTAGGCTCCTGCGGTGACAGCGACAATTGCGCCCTCGCTCCAAAACCCAAAGAGACCGCTGCTGGTTGCCCTTCGCAAAAAGCAGATGCTGGCACTTGCGCAATGGGATCGGCCTCTGGATGCTCAAGCAAATCGGCTGGGTGTCCATCTGAAAAAAAATGTTGCGGCTCCGAAACCTGCAAGGAAAAAGATAAAGCCGATGAGGCAAAATAATGCAGCAGTGGATAACACAGATCGCTCAATCACCGGAATTTAGTCTGTTGATGATACCCGCCGCGCTCATAGCGGGCCTCATCACCGCACTGACGGCATGCAGCAACTATCCGGTCCTGACAGCTATCGCCGCATACTCCGCCGGCAGAGAACAAAAGTCACTCTCAGCCAATATGTCGATATCCGCCGGTTACTTCGTTGCTACCGCTGTGTGCCTGACATTGATCGGAACCGTTGCCGCCTCAGCAAGTGCATTTACGCACTATGGAAAGCTCATCATCGGCTTCATAGTCATCTTTTTCGGGCTGAGCCTGCTTGGACTCATGCCCTTTAAACTACCCAAGCTGAACATCTTAAAAAACGACAACACTGAACGCTTCGGCGGTGCGATCGTTTTCGGCATCGTAATGGGAACAGCGAGCTCGGCTACTTCATTTTCATGTTGCGCTCCGCTGTTATGGCTGATCCTCGCTGCACTCGCTGTTAAGGGCGGCATTATCTTTTCCGCACTCTCGATGGCGGCCTTTGCGATAGGTTTCTGCGTACCGGCAATTGCGGTACTCTTCGGAGTCAGCACAACGGGCCTGTCAAAAGCAATGAACAAACACATAAACAAAGTTAAGGTCGCCACCGGAATAATATTGACCGCGATGGGATTCTGGTTTCTGACAACTATTTAGGAGATGCCGAGATGGAGCAGCCTAAACAAGAAAATAATTCGAAGGGCCTAAGCTGCTTCGAAAAGTACCTCACCGTCTGGGTCATCGGCGCCATCGTCACGGGCATCATCCTCGGCAAACTCGCCCCGGATTTCGCAACGCGTCTCGACTCCATGGCCATATACATCGGCCAGGCTCCGGTCGTCTCGATCCCCATCGCGATATGCCTGTTCCTGATGATGTACCCGATCATGGTAAAGATCGATTTCGCCGAAGTCGTAAAAGCCGGCAAAAGCATAAAACCCGTCTCACTGACGCTGCTGATAAACTGGGCCATAAAACCATTTACAATGTACGCCATCTCCGTATTTTTCTTAGGCTCACTGTTCCTGGCGTTCATCGGCCCCGAAGCGACCGACCTCGTAAAAATGCCTTTCGGCCTCGACCTTGCAGTAGGAGCAACCCACGGCGATGGGATCGTCGTCCTCGAAAACGGAATAAAAATGCTCCAGGTCCCGCTCTGGCGAAGCTACCTTGCAGGCTGCATCCTACTCGGCATCGCGCCATGCACAGCGATGGTACTCGTCTGGGGCCACCTCGCCAAAGGAAACGCTGGCCACACACTCGTAATGGTCGCGATAAACTCACTCGCAATGCTCCTGCTGTACGGCCCGCTCGGCGGCTTCCTCCTCGGAGTCGGAAAGCTCCCCGTCCCATGGCAAGCCCTGCTGCTGTCCATCGGAGTATATGTCGCCCTGCCGCTTCTCGCAGGCTTCATCTCGCGCAAATGGATACTCGCCCGCAAAGGCGAAACATGGTTCAAAGAAAAATTCCTACACGTCCTTACCCCCGTAACCATCACCGCACTGCTGGCGACGCTGGTCCTGCTCTTTTCCTTCAAAGGCGAAACCATACTCGCAAACCCACTGACCATTCTGTGGATCGCCATCCCGCTTTCCATACAGACAATACTCATCTTCGCATTGGGATACGGATTGGCAAAGATACTCAAACTCTCCTACCGCGACGCCGCGCCCTCTGCAATGATCGGTGCCTCAAACCATTTCGAGGTCGCCATCGCAACATCGACAATGCTCTTCGGACTCTCATCCGGAGCGGCCCTTGCAACCGTAGTAGGCGTCCTCATCGAGGTCCCCTTAATGCTCGCGCTCGTAAAATTCTGCACACGAACAACACACTGGTTTAAATCTGAGGATACAGCAGTAGAATAGCCCTATGGAAAATGCAAATATGATAACAACTCAAAATAATATGACTATCGAACAAGTCGCTACTGAGCTTACATTCGCCGACCGCTTCGGAGCCTGCAAGGCCCGCTGGGGAATTGGCCGCATGAGTTATACCATAGCCCCCGGCCTCTACGCACTCGGCACTCCCGACGCAGACTCGCCGGTACTCGTCACCGCAAATTACAAAATGAGCTTCGATAAACTTCGGGAACAACTCCCAAACCGCAGCCTCTGGATAATGGTCCTCGACACAAACGGTATAAACGTCTGGTGTGCCGCCGGCAAAGGAACCTTCGGAACCGACGAGATCGTAAACCGCATTGAAAAAACAAACCTCGCCCAGGTCGTAAACCACAAAACCATCATCCTCCCGCAACTCGGAGCGCCCGGCGTAAGCGCACACAAGGTAAAAGAGCGATCCGGCTTCAGAGTCATATATGGCCCCATACGCGCAACCGACGCGAGCGCCTTTCTCGATAGCGGCAATAAAGCAACACCTGGAATGCGAAAAGTAACATTCGACACATGGTCGCGCCTGGTCCTGGTCCCCGTAGAACTCGTCTTAGCCGCAAAATACGCCCTGATAACCGCTGCTGTTTTCTTCCTGCTCTCCGGCCTAAGTCGCGCCGGCTACTCAACCCAACTGGCCCTTACTAACGGCACTCAAAACGCACTTGTCCTGATCATCGCACTTATAACCGCCCCTGCCATCGGCGCCATCTGCTTACCATATCTGCCCGGCAGACCATTCGCCATAAAGGGCCTATGGGTAAGCTTCGCCCAATTAGCCGTATTGTTCTTTATAAGGTCACACATACCGGCTGTCTTCGCCAACTGGGCATCAATCGCCGCATGGCTCCTGATGATACCGGCCATAAGCAGCTTTATGGTCATGAACTTCACCGGAACAACGACATTCACTTCGCTGTCCGGTGTAATGCGTGAAATGAAATACGCCGTACCGATACAAATAGCCGCCGCCATCATAGGGATCGCCCTCTGGAT
>DRGS01000046.1 GCA_011053245.1 Phycisphaerales bacterium | reverse complement strand
CTTCTCATCATGTCCGTGCACTGTGTCACAGGGCAATGGTGAAACTTCAGAAAATATTAAAGGCAGGCGAGAATATAGGGCTTGAATACTAATGTCAGATTTTGACGAAAGAAAAATACTACGAAGGCTAAACGATATAGCGCAGATAAAGCCGGCTGGCGATACAACCCAGCGGGCACTGGATAAAGTGCGACAGCAGATGGCGGGCGATACCGGATTGGATGAAGAAAGCGATCTCAGCCTGGAACATAAATTAGGGCATAAAATTTTTACCATTAAGAGAGCGATCATGACGGTTGCGGCAGTGATCGTTGTAGCGTTGGTTATTACGGCTGGGCTGATGCTGAGGTCGAGTGACAAAGAACCCGACCGGGAAACTGCGAAGACAGGAATAAGAACAGATGAAAGGACGGTCGAGAGTGCGAGATCGCCGGTAGAGGTAGAAGCGTTTCTTGAGATGATCGAGGAGGTTTTTGCCGATGGCGATGTCAGTGAGGCCGTTACGCTGATATCACAGGCAAGCGACGAACAAAAGGACGCCGCGATGGTCCTCCTGGTCAGACTCATGAAAGAGCGTACCGCCCGACTCGCCGCTGCTGCCGACAAAGTAACCGAAACTCCGGATGAACCGATAACGAGCAGCGAAGACTTGAATGCAGAGAAAGACAACTCCTTAACAAGCGACAAGGCTACTGCCCTGGAAGATGACACAGCCGTTGTCAAGGAAGGAACCGGCGTATTTAGCGGTATCGTAATAGATGAAGATGGCGAGCCGGTAGCGGGTGCAACGGTACATGTAAAGGGTCGCGACAACCGCAAAAAAATAATACCTGCTGGTATTGCTGATACGGACAAAGATGGTATTTTTGTTGTGAATGTTCCACCGAATAAAATGCCGCTTGATATGCCAGTGGCTATATGGAGTTATGTCAAAGGCGACGAGGACCGTATGGCGTGGACGCTGCTTGACCATGAGGAACGCAAGAAAGATAAACGCCAAAACTTTTCAGGTGGACGAATACCCGGCGACCCAGGTGAGATAAAAATCGTTGAGTATGGACGCGCCTGTGATAGTGCCACGGGCATCGTTTTGCGGTTGGAAAAGGCTGGCCGGATTTTCGGAACGGTTACAGATACTTTAAGTCATCCCATTGAAGGTGCAAATGTCAGGGCGTTTTTCCATTTGGATGTTGAGGGAGGAATAACGTATGACTCATATGACTTATGGGATTATGTGACTACCACAGACAAAAACGGCTATTATGAAGTTGCCAATTTACCTGCACTATGGGATCAAACAGGCTGGGCAGTCAAAGTTATGCCTGATGATCATAGTTGGCAATTCGAGCGATTCAGAACTGATGGGCCGCTTATTGAAAAACAGGTCAATGCCGAGTTGCTGCTTATTGGTATTACCATAACAGGAACGGTTATTGACAATTACGGCAACCCGCTTGCCAACAGAGATATGTCCGCAAGACCGGATAGCAGTTACGGTGATGTTTTACCGTCATTTTCCAGAACGGACGATAAAGGAAAATTCTGGCTGGAAAGGTGTGCCATAGTTGAAAGATTGGTAGTTCAAGCCCGATTGTCAAATAATACATACAAAACGGGGGCGGAAGAATACAAAAGCTTTGTTTACTATCCGGATGTTACTGCTGAGGTATTTATTGAAGCCGATAAGTTTGAATACGATGTTGAACTCCTCGCTACGCTGCCGGAAATAACTATTGAGGTGGAGGTCGTCGATCCCAATAATAAACCTCTGGCGTATTTTCCGGTTATGGTTACAGGCGCAGACATTTCAGATGTCTGGCGTATAGACGAAAACTTCATACAAAGAACGGATGAAGATGGGCAATGCATATTTACGAACGTGCCGGAAACAACCGGGCTTAAACTGATATTCGCAGGCGATACGCCGGTACCCGGCGATGGCAAGCTGAATATAGAACAGAAAGGGGCTATAGAAGAACTGTCGCAACTCCACCAAACCGCTGAACGGGTGGAAGTGCCTATCCTTGTTGTGGCGGGCCAGAAAGAATATAAGGTTCAGGCACGAATCCTGCTCCGCTTGAACCAAGATTCTCCCCTCGGCACGGAACAGACTCCCTGATGTTTAGCGCCTGAACCCTACTGCAACTTTTATACACCTTCTTTGTGATAATCGTTTAACGAACGGTCACGCGGTTTTGGGCCTTCTGAGATGGAGATCCCATCGTTTCCATATCGCTTTGATCGTAAAGATGTCATAGATCGCAGCTAATCCGACAAGACCGTAGATCATCCTGGGTATCATTGACATCTCACCGAACATTGACTCGATGAAGTTGTAGTCAAGCAATCCGACGAGTCCCAGATTCAAGCCGCCGGCTACCAACAGAGTACCAAATAATATGTCTAACTTTTTCATTTTTTGTTCCCCCTTTCACTTGCTATGATCGGGCACAATATTTATTTTCACAGACTCACATTCAAAGCTACGTTAATTATACAAGCAGGGTTGAAAGGTAATCTGTAAGAATTTTGATTATTTTTGGCTCAGTGCATCCCCTACCTTTTTTGGAGTAGGTTTTTGGTCGTACTACTGTGAGTAGAAATCATAGACGGCGGACCAGGTCTGGTCGGTTGTGATGGTTATTGCCCCTTCGGCTTGGTAATCTTTATTGAGCCAGCCGGTGACGTATATTGTGCCGGTTTCGAGTGAAGGGTTGACGGTATGTTCGGCGGCGAATTTTTTTGTGTATTTGCCCTTTGCGATGAAGAAAAGTTTTGATTTGTCGGTGCCGCTTTCATCAATGAATTTTTTGGTGACGTCGATGTTGCCGTTGAAGACGGCGGAGAAGGCGTAATGGCGCGATTCGTGTTGGTACTGGCAGGACCAGGTACCGTCGATGGCGCCAAAGTATTTAAAGTTGAGTGTGATGTCGCCACGATCGGCGTTGTCGCGGATTACGGGAGCGAGTATTGTGAAATCTTCGTCGATGGCGGGGTTGGGGGGAGATGGTAATTTTATGGATTCATCCGGGCTGGCGATACGGTCCTCCTGTCGCCAGGGAACCTCTTCGGGAGCAGCAGGGGTGCGGTTGCCGAAGATGGCGCGAAAGTCCATGGCGTATAGTATTAGCAGTATTGCCATGCTGATGAGAAGGGCGATGAGGATCGAGCCTTTTTTCATGATCGCTCTCCGATCATCTGGCATACGACGGTTCTTTTGCGCGGGCGGGTGTCGAAGTCGATCAGTACGATCTGCTGCCATGTTCCGAGGGTTAGTTCGGCACTGACTATGGGTACTGTTAGGGATGGGCCCAGTAGCGACGCTCGGACGTGTGCGTGGCCGTTGTCGTCGTGCCATGTTTCCTCGTGTTCGTAGCGTGCGTTTTCGGGTGCGATCTTTTCGAAAGCTGCGGCGATGTCGTGGTTTACGAGGCCTGGCTCGTATTCGATGGTTGTTATGGCGGCGGTGGAGCCGATGTTGAAGACGGTGGCGGTTCCTTCGGAGATGCCGGAGGAAGCGACGGCTGCGGCGACGTGGGGGGTGATGTCGATGATGTCGCAGTTGCCGTTTGAATCTATCTGTATTTTGTGTATTTTTATCATGTTATTATAGTAGTAAATGGGAGCGGGGATGTAAATGGGTTTCTTCCGTCTTCGCCAAGGCTTCGGAGAATCTTCGATTTTGGGGTTTTGAAATTGGCTTTGATTGGGTTTGAATTGGGTTTGCTTTTTTTGTGGGCAGGGGGGTAAAAATCATTGTAAGTACCTCCACTGCAAGGGGTTGCAGTGTTTCTTTGAGTTTGGAAATTGGGTTTGTTTTTACAAATAAGGGGTAGTAAAAACGAGGGGGTTCCCAGAAAAAGTGAGGTTTCCCGTCGGGTCGCTTGTGCTCGGCACTTTTTGTCCCCTCCATCACTGTCGGGGCTTGGAAATGGGGTTTTGAAATTGGGTTCGTTTGGGTTCGTTCCGTTTTGGGTTTTGGGGTGGAAATCGTTGTAAGTTCCTATATTGTAAGGGGTTGCGGTGAATTTTTGGCTGTTTAAATTGGCTTCGTTTTTCATGTTTTTGTTTTTCAATTTAACTACTGGAACCACGAATAGACACGAATAGGCACGAATTTTAACTACTTTTGGCCACAGAGATACACAGATTAACACGGATTTATAACACCTTACAAAAAGGGTTAGGATGTAAACCTGATTATTATTAAGTAGTTTTGTATTCATTTTTAACTCTTTCAAAAAAACATACCCCCTCTATACTTTGCACGAACATGCGCGTTTGATGCAAAAATCGGGGATTTTTTTTGGGGTTGAAAACGGTAAGTTGTTGTTGGGTAAGGAGTAAAAATTTTTTATTTTTTTGGTCCGTAGCAGAATAGTGCAAGCGCATTTGGAAGATATTTTTAGATGATAGGGGTTAGGGGTGGAATCGCTTCGCTTCGTAAGTGAATACGAAGGGGAAATGATGGAATTTCGCTGTTTTTAATATGTTGACAGAATCGGTTGTTTGATGTAGAAAATGTGGGAGGAATTTAGTTTGTTAAGGTGAAGCGGCCAGAAAAGGATCCTGAGAATTTTGGTTCTGGCATCTGTGAGTTTTTCATTGAATCTTTTTAAGCACTAAGTAAGGGATAGTTATGCAGAGACCGATATTTCAGATCATTGGGGTGTTCATTTTTCTTTTGACGTCAAGCTGTTTCGATCCTGTCGAAGCGGGTACGGTTACGGGTGAGTTGAAGATGTGGCACAAGGTGACGGTTACGTTCGATGGACCGGATACGAGCGAGAGGGCCGATCCGAATCCGTTCATGTATTATCGTCTGAATGTAACCTTCAGCAATGGGGATAAATCCTTTGTTGTTCCGGGTTATTATGCGGTAGATGGGAACGCGGCGAACAGTTCAGCGGATTCGGGTAACAAGTGGCGGGTTCATCTTGCTCCGAATAATACGGGCGTATGGAAATACAAAGTTTCGTTTCGCAAATCCGATAATATTTCAGTGAATGACGATCCTGACGCCGGAGAAAGTGCCGGTTTTATGGATGGTGAGACGGGGACGTTCAAGGTGGGGCCGACGGATAAGGCTGGACGCGATATGCGGGCAAAGGGGTTGCTGCAATATGTCGGCAAGCACCATTTACGATTTGCGGGAAGCGGGGAGTATTTTCTGAAGTGCGGCGTTGACGCTCCAGAAAATTTCCTTGCTTATGCAGATTTTGACGGTGACTTTAAAAAGGACGGTCATAAGGACAATTTCATCAAGACATGGCAGGGGCATGTCAAGGACTGGCGAGAGGGCGATCCTACCTGGCAAAACGGTAAGGGTAAGGGGATCATCGGTGCGATCAATTATCTTGCTTCGGAGGGGATGAATGTTTTTTCGTTTCTTCCGATGAATATCGAAGGCGACGATCGTAATGTGTTTCCGTATCTGACTTACAATGATCGAGATCGGTTGGACTGTTCGAGGCTGGACCAGTGGGAAATTGTTTTTTCACATGGTAACAATATGGGGATGTACCTGCATTTTAAGACGATGGAAACTGAAAACGAATTGCTATTGGATAACGGTGATCTTGGTCCGCAGCGAAAGCTTTATTACCGCGAGTTGATCGCCCGGTTCAGTCATCATCTGGCGTTGAACTGGAATCTTGGCGAGGAGATCAACAACGCTACTACTGCTCAGAAAGCGGCGTGGGCCAGGTATTTCTGGACGCACGATCCTTACCAACATAATATCGTGATTCACAATGGGTCGAACCATTACGATCTGCTGGGTAAGAATAGTGAGTTGACTGGTTTTTCTCTCCAAACCAACAAACCGGATTTCAGTTGTGTTCATAGCCAGACAAAAAATTATATCGACCGTTCTGCTGCAGCGGGTAAACCATGGGTTGTTGCCTGTGACGAACCAGGCGATGCGGGGCATTCGCTGGTGACCGATGCCGAGGATCCGACTCATGACAACGCTCGCAAGAACGCCCTGTGGGGTGCTATCATGGCTGGCGGGGCAGGTATAGAGTGGTATTTTGGTTACAAGCATCCTCATAGCGATTTGACGTGCCAGGACTATCGTGTGCGGCAGAAGATGTGGGCGCAATGCCGCTATGCATTGCAGTTTTTCGATAAATATGAGATACCATTCTGGGATATGAAATGCGAAGATGCAATGACGGCAAATACCGACGATTATGTGTTGTACAAGGGCGGTGAAGTTTATCTCGTCTATCTCAAGTTCGGGGGTAAAGTCAGTGTTGATGTTGTTCGTGGTAAATTCGATTGCGGCTGGTTTAATCCGCGGACCGGTGATGGTTTGAAGGGGTTGCTCAAAAAGAGCAGCGTTGCCGCGGGTAATAAAGTCGAACTTGCCTCGCCTGATGATAATGACTGGCTGCTTGTGATCCGTGGTGAAGGTAAATTAAATCTTGCTTGTGATAAGCCGCCGGCGGTCAGACAAGGGGCTGCAGTGGAACCGATGTCTCTAAAGCAGCCTTGATTTTTGATCTGAATTTGTCAACTCCATTGAGATTTCCATTTAAGCGTTTACAAAACGTAACACTATCCTTTCGATACTAATGATTTTACTAAATTCATTTGAAGTCTCAAGACTTTGCTTTTTTGAGGCACAGCTTTGCGTTGCGCTTTAGCGTTTCCAAGCCGGTTCGCTTAATAGTAGAGTCGGCGAAAAACTCCTCGAACTGATCCTCTTGCCAGCCGGATAACTCCTCCAGATCCAAATATCGCCTGGCAGGGTAAAACTTAAATTCTTTATTTGCCCTCTCCGCTGAGTTACACGGCAGGTCATAAGGGCAAACCTTTACGCACTCATCACAGCCGAATATCTGATTACCGATCTTTTCGGCAAGGGCAGCGTCGATGTCATCTTTATGTTCTATCGTAAGATAACTGATACATTTGCTCGCGTCGAACCTGCCGTCGGCGGCAAGTGCCCCGGCAGGGCATGCGCGAATACACTTTTCACAGCCGGGGCATTCGCTTACAAATGGTTTGTCCGGGTCCAATTGAAGATCGCAAACGATCTCGCCCAACATTATCTGCGAACCAATATCAGGATTTATCAGCATGTGATTTTTACCGATAAACCCTAACCCCGCCCGCTGGGCAAGAGCGCGCTCGGCTAACGGAACCGAATCAACACATATCTTAAACCGCCACACACCATCGATCTGTTCGGTAATAAATTCAGTAAGCCGTCGCAATCGTTTTTTAATGAACTCATGGTAATCCTCATACAATGCAAAGTTGGCTACCTTACCGAAACGCTCGTCGCGATCATGTTCATTTTGCTGCGGATCTTCAGCGGGGCGGTAATTTAGCCCGACGCATATCACGGACTTTGCACCAGTTAGAAGCTTTGACGGATCCATGCGCTTATCGCTGTTTCTCCGCATATAATCCATTTGCCCGCAGAATCTGGCTTCGATCCACTCGGAAAATCTTTCGACATGCTCGGCATCGACCTGTTCGGAACCGGTGATGCCGACAAGGTCGAAACCCAGCTCCAAAGCCTTAAATTTGATAGATTCGCTCAGACCCATAGAAAATGATTATACACTATTGCGCTGTTGGAAAAAATATAAAAAGGGTAAGATGTGAGTTTGCTATTAAGCGAGTGAATATTGCGGCTTGACTTTCAGGAGTCCGAGATTGCTCATCTCTTTAAGCAGCTTGCCGCCAACCGGCTTGGTCACATAGGCTTCGCACCCTCCGCGAAAGGCCTTGAACACATGCCCGGACTCTTCCTGCGACGTCGTCATTATGATCTTAATACCGTCAAGGCCGTATATGCCGTTTTTGCTCTCGCACTTACGGATAGCTTTAAGTGTTTGATGCCCGTCCATAACCGGCATCTGAATATCGAGAGTAATTAACTGGAAAGGCGTCTCCGTAAGGACCGCCTCTTCGAACATGTTAAAACCTTCCCGCCCGTCGCATGCAAAATGACATTCGCAGTAATCCTTAAGCAGTATCCCTATCATCCTGCTGCAGACGTCGCTGTCTTCAATTACAAGAGTCTTTATCTTCGAACTGTCCACCCCTCTTCGGTCCTTTTTTGCTATTCGCTTTTCTTCTGCATTCGAAACATCGGCCTTTCGGGCAGTTCTTCTATCCTTTGTTGCTCTTCGCTTTTCTTTTGTCTTTGCCGCATCTGTGTTAGAGTTTACGTTGGCAGCCGACTCCTCATGCTCTTCATCATGCTTCCGCAATCCAT
The DNA here is from genome assembly GCA_011053245.1 of Phycisphaerales bacterium. The sequence goes on along the minus strand of DRGS01000046.1, from coordinate 7,225 downwards.
TCTCCGAGACATATTTCACCGCCGCCTCGATCCAGTCCTTAACTTTCAGAACCATATCTCCGGCCTGGCTATGATCTTCGAGTTCCTCAAAAGCAAATTCCGCCTCATGACAGAGTTTATAAACATCCATCACGCCGCACATACCGGCTTCGCCTTTTATCGAATGCAGTGTCCTGCGGATACCCGCCGCGTTATCTTCCAGACTCTTGCCGGCCTCATACGCGAGAGCCATTCGCTCAAGTTTAGGCAGTGCGGTTGTGACAGAGTCAACGTACGGCACCCATAGCTCTACAACCACTTCGTCGACGTTGATCGACTTTGGGTCCGGTAAACTACCGTTAACTCTTATTGAACTAAAATCGTTTACGCTCATTTTAACCTGAATATCGCGCCAAAAAATACAGCCATATAGCTTTTACGCGTACATAAAAAATACCATTGGTATTATCGGAACAAAACTATTCCTATCAATCTCTGTTATTTCGGCCAAACATGGAGGGGCAATTACATAAATCGGAGGTTTGCGGAGATTTTTCTTGTTTTCACAATATTATTTCATGCACGTGATGCGTTTTCGTACGATGAAGAATACTACTACGCAAAATAATACCGCAACTGTCAGCGCGATCACTATTGGCGGCGATATTCCCACATCTGAGATCATCTTGCTGACGACGTCGGCTCCGAAAACATACATTACCGTCCCGGGGATCATGGACACCAGAGTGGATAAAAAATACGTCGTAAAAGTGATTTTCGTAACGCCGAAACCATAGTTAAGAATCGTCGCCGGAAAAAACGGCGTAAGCCTTGTCGCCGCTACCATTATCGCGCCGTACTTTGCGGTAAGATCATAGATATTCTCAAATCGCTCATGACGAGCAAACCATCGATGGACCATATCCTTAGCCAGATACCTCGCTATGAGGAAAGTTGCACACGCCCCGGCTACCGAGGAGATGCTCACTAAAATAATCGCCGTTACCGGATCAAATAATATCCCCGCAGTTACCGAGAACACCGAACGCGGAGTCACCGCTATCATAGAGGCGATGTGCAGCAGTATGAAAACAACATAGCCGAGTTGCCCGAGACCGTCGATCCACTCCTGCAATTGTGACAAATGTCTGCCGAGGCCAAACACGTTGACGGCGACCACCGCCGCTATTACAAACATCGTTAACAGTACCGGCCGCCACCGTTGACAAAACGATCTCTTTGTGTTTTCCCGGGTCATCACTTTCAGCTTTCGCTTATCGCTGCTTCCTGTCGCTCACGCAGGCGTGCCCTTGCATAGAGCGTTCCCCTGTGGATATTCACGTATGCCGCTGTTACCGCCAGCACAGACACCACCCAATACAGAACACGAACAAAATCTTCCCACCAATTCAACGACCGTGATACCTCCGGCCCTATCAGAATGAAACCTATCATGGCTAATTGAAAAACCGCTGCGATCTTTCCCAGCATGATCGTATCGACATGGACTATTTTCAAGGATCGGTAACACCTTACCACATTCCATAGAATGGCAACGTCCTTGCCGATGATAACCATAGCCACAATAGGCGGCAGCCGGAAACCGGCCACTGCCGTCGAAGGCATCGCCAATAATATGCACGCGAACAACATCAAAAGCTTGTCGGCAAGAGGATCGAGAAACTCGCCCAACTTCGTGATGTCATCGTGCAATCGTGCCAGATGCCCGTCAACCATATCACTGATACACATCAATAAAAAGATCGCCGTAGCAATATGACGCATCTTGGTATTCCCACCGCCACCGGCAATTGCCAGACAATATACGAATGGAACGATCAGCGCCATGCGAACAATGGTAACCCGGTTGGCCCAGCCAAGTTTCATTCGATTTTCCCCGGAATCAGATATTTATACTTAGACATCTTATATATCATCGCCATACTAACAGAAAAAACATTAAATACAAAAAAGTATATCCCTTACGGCCCCATCGGTAAAATCCTTACTGCTTTCCATAGCTTATATAGCGGATACGACTCGTAAATGGAATTCGTCCAAAAAATAGTTGAAGCACGCGCCTTAAGTTTTCATGCAACATGTTGTTTGCAAAGAACTTACGCAAAAGATTCGCCTGTAAATGTTTTTGTGTGACTTTCAGGGCTGAATTTATTATAATCGTGGAACTATGCTTGAAATAAGTAAAACAGCACTCGTTGTAGTCGATGTTCAGGGCAAACTCGCCGAGCTTATGTCCGGTAAGGAATCGCTCTTTGCCAACATCGCCATCCTGATAAAAGCCGCAAATATACTCGGCATCCCGATAATCTGGTGCGAGCAGGTTCCCGATGCCCTGGGGCCGACGGTTGCTGAGATCGCGGGACTCCTTGAATGTACAGAACCCATCGACAAATACACCTTTAGCTGCTGCAGCAATCGGGAATTTTCCACAAGGATCAAAGAGATCAAACCCTCGCAGGTGATGTTGACCGGCATCGAAGCCCACATCTGCATCTATCAGACCGCGATGGACCTTATGGACAGGGACATCGACGTCAATGTGATCGCCGACGCCGTATCCTCTCGCACACCGGAGAATAAACACATCGCCCTGCAAAGACTAAACTCCGAAGGAGCCTTACTCAGCACAACCGAAATGGCTCTCTTCGAACTGCTAAAAGACGCTAAACACGAAAACTTTAAAGAAATCGCGAAACTGGTAAAATAAACTAAAATTGAATTGAGGAAAAAAATGAAAAAAATTACATACAAAATATCTTTCAAAGATCTCGCATCGTTCATGTGGTCCCACGATCTGCGTTCACCCGGTCTCATACTCATCGTATCATGCGCATCGTTTTTGATCGCGTTCGGCATACTCGTAACGACCACTGAACCGATCCCGTTTTTCCTGCTGTCTTTTGTAGTTGTGTCGGGAGCGGTTTTTATCGTCACATTCCTCCTTGCCTATCTTCTTGCCATTTTATGCATGGTCTCCAAGGCAAACAGAACCTTTCTATGCGAACACAGCATCAGTATCAATGAGCATGGTTTGACAGAGGAAACAAAATACGGAAATTCGGAAACATACTGGAACGCCATCTCAAACATCGTAAAAACAAAAACACACATACTCCTCTATGTAACGCAGCTAAGCGCGCATATCATTCCCTTGAGAGCATTCGACAATCCGGAAGAAGCAAATGAGTTTTACGCATTCTGCAAGGAAATGAAAGCAAAACATCTGGGAGAATAGACTGAAATTTGAGCCCTTTAATTTGCTCCATTGTAAAAGTAGCTAAAGATAATTGTTAAATTGTTAGGTATTTATATATGGAAAGAATCGAGTCGAAAGATACAAAGAAAAAACTTTTTCTGTTAATATCACTCATTTTTTTGCAAGGGCTTTTTCTTGTTGCAGCTTTTATAAAAGGTTCCCGGGGAGATTTCTTAGGCCTTTCAATCTATTTGGCCGTTGCTATTATTCTTTCAATTAACCTGTCCGCAATAAATCTTTTATTAGGTATTAAAAGTAAGCTTGATGAAAGATTTGACAGGCTTGAAAAACTTCTTGGGACAAATAAAGGAGATAAATAAAGAAACTTGTAAAGTAAGGTGTCAGGAATCTTTCTTTTTTCCGCTTTTGGGTGAATCGGATTTGTCGGCTTTTGCTTTGGTTTTGGATTCGGTTTTTTGGGCGGTGTCTTTTCTGTCTTTGCTGTCTGTTTTTGGCTTGGCGTCCTTTTGGCCCTGCTTGTAATTATTTCCTTGTAAGGTCATCTATGCAGGCATATAATTCCTGAAGAACTAACACTCTAATGGAGCAGAAAATGCCTTTATCCAAAGAAAAACAAGGTGAAATACTCCTTTATAAGCCCAAAGGGCGGCAGACGGAAATTCAGGTCAACCTTAAAGAGCAGACTGTCTGGCTGAATCTTAATCAGATCGCAAAGCTTTTTGGCAGAGACAAGTCTGTTGTATCAAGGCATTTACGTAATATTTTTAAAACTAAAGAACTGAAAAAGAGTCGAGTTGTTGCAAAAAATGCAACAACTGCCGCTGATGGTAAAGTATATCAAGTGGAGTATTACAATCTCGATGCAATTCTCTCTGTAGGATACCGTGTAAACTCGAAAAGCGGAACTCAATTTCGTATTTGGGCAACTAATATTCTCAGGGAACACCTGGTCAAGGGCTATACTCTCAATGAAAAACGGTTGAGGCAGGAGGTCGAGCATTATAAGGAACTTAGGCGTACTATAGCTGTTATTGGCGATGTATTGAAACGGCGGCCCTCAGGTGCCGACCAGGCAAGCGGGCTATTGAAAGTGATTGCCGATTTTGCCTATGCACTTGATATTCTCGATGCCTATGATTACCAGCGGCTGGAAGTTTCAGGGCTAAGCCGAAAAAAAGGAAAACAAATTAGCTATAAAGAGGCTCGCTGGATTATCGAAACTTTGCGGGAGCAATACAATACAACGGAGTTGTTTGGCAGGGAAAAGGATGACACCCTGAAAAGCTCACTCGGTAATATATTCCAGACGTTCGGCGGAAATCAGCTTTATCCGAGCATGGAAGAAAAAGCCGCTCACCTGTTGTACTTCCTCGTTAAGAACCATCACTTTACTGATGGAAATAAACGCATCGCAGCATTTTTGTTTCTATGGTTTCTTGAAAAGAACAACGCCCTTTACCACAAAGACGGTTCAAAGCGGATTGCTGACAACGCACTTGTGGCGATGACCCTGATGATAGCCGAAAGCAACCCAAAATATAAAGACACGATCGTTAAGGTGATCGTTAACCTTATAAACAAAAAAAATTGATAGGGACAATCGAGAAAAATATAACTACTTCCCGCTTGCTGTCAAGAAATTTAAAGGGGTCAGGAGCCTTTCTATTTTCCGCCCTTGGGTGATTTGGGTTTGTCTGTTTTTGCCTTACTTTTGGATTCGGTTTTGGCTTGCTTTTCGGTGGTGTCTTTTTTGTCTTTGGTCTCTGTTTTTGGCTTTGCGTCCTTTTGGCCCTGCTTGTAATTTTCGCTGCGGTAGTCCGTTTCATAAAAACCGGAACCCTTAAAGATAACCCCGCTGCCTGTACCGATAAGACGCACTAAGGACATCTTTTTGCACTCGGGGCATTTCTTCGAAGGATTGGCCATTATCGACTGAAACTTCTCGAACGCATGCTCGCATTTACTGCACAGATAGTCATACGTTGGCATTATTGGTTTTCCTCACCGGAGGCATCACTGTCCTTGTCATCGGCATCGCAGTCCTGAGTTTTAGAATCATCTTCGGAGGGTATCATATTTACAATGACCTTACTCGGCCTGATCACCTGACCGTTAAGCTTGAACCCAACCTGGAACTCTTCCAGCACGATGTTGTCCGGCTTGTCCTCCTCGGTCCGCCGCATCATTGCCTCATGGATCGTCGGGTCGAACTGCTTACCGGCAGCTTCGATCTGCTCGACACCATGATTCTTCAACGCATCCAGCATGTGGTCATATACAAGCTGCACGCCCTTAACGAAATTGTCACCGGCTTCGGTCTCTGTCGCCGGGCCGGCATTGGCCAGTGCAAGAGCCAGATTATCAAAAGAAGGCAGCAGCGAACGGATGATAGCCTTCTTCTCATAAGCCACCGAATCGGCGATAAGCTTTGGCGTTCTCTTCTGATAATTGGCATAATCGGCGCTTATCCGCTGAAGCTTTTCGAACGTCTCGTCCTTTTCTTTAGCCAACATATCTACCTTCAGAGCAAGCTTTTCAACCTCGGTCAAAGGTTTATCGTTTTTCTTCTCGTCCGATTCTTTCTTTTTTGTTTTTTTATCTGTCATTTTCTCTTACCGAAATTGTTAAAGTTTTTAGCTCGTCTCGTCATTACCAAAATGCTTCTTGAGCTTATCGAAAAATCCGCAGCTCTCCGGCATTACGTTTTTATCCTCGGTCTCGGCGAACGCTCTCAAAAGATTCTCTTGTGCGGTCGAAAGATTTTTCGGTATCTCGACTGCTACGCGTATAAGTTCGTCGCCTTTGCGTCCGGTTCTAAGGTTCGGAAGACCCTGCCCCTTGATCCTGAAAAGGCTGCCATGCTGGGTGCCGGCTGGGATCTTCAATTGCCTCGTACCCACAAGCGTAGGCACATCGATCATCGCTCCAAGAGAAGCCTGCGTAAAGCTTATCGGAACCGTCGCAACCAGATCGTTGCCGTCACGCATCAAAAACGGATGGGCCTTAACCCGTACATAACAGTACAGATCGCCCCGCGGACCGCCGTTGCGGCCTGGCTCACCTTCGCTGTTGACGCGGATGCCCTGGCCCTCGTGAACGCCGCCGGGTATCTTGACGCTTACCGTTCGTTTTTTCGCAACCTGACCGGTTCCCTTGCACTTTTTACAGGGGTCGGTTATCACCTGTCCGCTCCCGCGACACCGCGTACATGTAGAGACCATCTGGAACAGTCCGCCAAGACCGGCAGCCTGAACCTGACCGCTGCCGCCGCAAGTCGGACAACGACTCGGCCCCTTGCCCTTTGCGGTACCAGTACCCGAACAAGGCAAACAGTGATCCTGACGCGTAAACTCAATCGTCTTTTCCGTTCCGCCGGAGATCTCTTCGAGGGTAAGCTCAACCGTTGTCTCAAGGTCATAGCCTCTCGACGGACCCCGCGGTCTTGCACCTCTTCTGCTGCGCTGGCCGCCACCGAAAAAATCACCGAAGACATCGTCCATGTTGAACATGCTGAAGATGTCGTTGACATTCATGTGCGAGTAGTCGCGCATGCCGACACCGCGCAAACCGTCATGACCGTATTGGTCGTAACGCTTGCGTTTATCGGCATTGCTCAACACCTCGTAGGCTTCGGCGCATTCCTTGAACTTATCCTCGGCCTCTTTGTTGTCGGGATTCTTATCGGGGTGATACTTCATAGCCATACGCCGATACGAACGCTTTATATCGTCGGCGGACGCGCCGCGCTTAACCCCTAAAACTTCATAGTAATCCCGCTTTGCCATATACTATTTACTCTTCCTTAAAACCCGACGATTATATTACCGCACCCGGAGTTGCTTCTTCTGCATTGTCGTCTTTGAGGTCCGTGATAATAACGTTTGTCGTCAGCATCAAACCTGCGACCGAAGCTGCATTCTGCAATGCGCATCTTGCGACCTTGGCAGGATCGATGATCCCGGCCTTGATCATATCGACGAATTCGCCAGTATTGGCATCATACCCGAT
>DRGS01000045.1 GCA_011053245.1 Phycisphaerales bacterium | reverse complement strand
GTCCTTGTCATGCTCTAAGAGTTTTTCAATAAACTCAACGAACCTGCCCAGCGAAGTACTTTGATTCGCCGCACCACCCGCAAACCCCTCAAACTGTATTGCCCGGTCGTGCATTTTCAGAAGATTGGCTCTGCGCTGCTTGCCATTCGGTAGTGCCGACACAAAAGAAAGATACCCAGTATCTCTCAGCACCCGCCACAGCACATCGGCGATGGAACCTCGCCGCACCAGCTTTCGCCATGTATCAAGTTGCTCAAAAATCCCGCATAGCTTATCGCGCAGTTCTTTATCACTTCCCTGCTCGCAGAAACCTGCCACACGATCATAGAAACTCAGCTTGCTCTCCACCTTATTTTCAAATTTCCGGATCATCGCAAGCTGGGTATCGCTCACCCGGAAAAACGGACTCCGCAGAACAGCCGCAAGTTCAATATCCCGTCGCGGATTGTCCAGCATCTTCATAAGGCAGAGGCAATCGCTGATCTCCGTCGCCTCAAAGTAGCCCGAACAATTCTGGCTGCTGACGGCGATGCCAGCAAACTCAAACACCTCGACATACTCGGCCGCCCTGTTCGACGGCGACCGCATAAGTATCACAATATCGCCATACTCAACGGGCCGGTAAATATCAGCATCCTTATCATATATCTTAAACTCCGCACCGCCGACCATCCGCTTTATCCGCTCTGCGATAAAAGACGCCTGCCTCTGCACAGCACTTACCTGCCCCTTAAATCGAATGTCGTCATCTTCCGTTTTTTCGCGAACCTCTTCGTCAAGTATATACATCTCGACAAACGGCCCGCCCGCGGGCTCATATTCAAATCCCGCCTTAAGATAACTCCGCTCGTCATACTCTATCGAAGATAACCCCTCGGTCATAATCTTCGCGAACACCATATTCACAAAATCAAGAACCTGCGCCCGCGAACGAAAATTATCGCTCAGATCGACCCGCAGCGGCACATCCGCTCCTGCGCCAGCGCCCTTTAACCTGTCGAGAAATATCCCCGGCTTTGCCTGCCGGAACGCGTAAATACTCTGCTTAATGTCACCGACAACAAAAGTATTATCTCCGCTTTGAATTTTATCGAGTATCGCCTGCTGTACGGCGTTGATGTCCTGATACTCATCGACGAATATATATTTGAATCGCTTTCGCAGCGACTCGGCCACAGCCGCATTTTCACTAAGCAACTGCAACGCCTTATGCTCAAGATCCGCAAAGTCAAGACAGTTAAGCTCCTTCTTTGCCTGCCGATACTTCCTGTCGAATCGCTTGACTAATTCTATCAGCACCTTAGTCTGCAATCCTGCCGAAACCCCTACTATTTCGTCGTACCTGTCGCACACAACCGCCAAATCTTTCAAACCCTTGAAAATTTTTATTGCTCTTACGGCTGGCATTTTTATCGCATCCGCTTCATCCTTACTTAAATGCTTCGGCTTGGCGGTAAACCGCTTCCAGGGAAAATCCCGTATTACTTTTGCGCAAAGCTCAAAATTCCCCGCTTCAATGAATGTGATACACTTGCAGATCGGCGCCAAAAGTCCATCTACGAGCAGCCCGGCCCAATGACCGCCTTCGGTCGCTTTGGCGTCAAGGACCATCGAATACTCGACCTGTGATCTGCACTGTTGAAGCTTTTCCAGAATGATCAGCTTTTGCTTTTCGGCAAGGGCATTGACCGAAAGACTCGTAGCCTCCGCTAAAATTTGCGCTCTTTCAAAAAAATCATCCGCCGAAGCAACGCTGTCCAGAAACGAACTTGCCTCGATAATAGTTTTCAAAAAACTCTTGCCCGTACTCTGAACATTGCGCCTGTACAGAAGTTTATCCAGCCCCTGCGAAAGCGCATCGTCTGCCCACGCTTCCTCGACCACCTCGTCGAGTATCTGAGATTTCAGCAGGGCCTTTTCATCCTCGTCGATTATCCGAAACGCCGGATCCACCCCAGCCGTGTGAAAATTCTCCGTTATGATCCGCTTACAGAATGCGTGGATCGTACTGATATGCGCCGCGTCCAGCAGCAGAAGCTGATGACGTATAGCAACGTCCCGGCTGGCGAGAAACTTTTTCCGTAAAGTTTCGGCGATCCTCGAGAGCATCTCCTCAGCTGCCGCCTCGGTAAACGTAAGCACGACGATCTCCGACGCGCTGGCCAGTTTCGTATCGGCCAGCAACTGCGCGCATCTCTCGGAAAGCACCGCAGTCTTACCGGTACCGGCAGAGGCCGTAACGAGAACATCCCTGCCCGTCGTCTCTATCGCCTGAATCTGGCTATCGGTCCATTTTACTTTGCCGCCTGCCATCTACTTTTCCCCTCCGCCGTCAAGAACCGCTTCCTTATTCATCGAGGGCAGAAAATTATAATCGTTGATTTGCCAGTCGAATCTGCACAAAGCCCTGTAATCGCAATACCCGCACGGACATTTCTTATTGATCCGGTAAGGGGCAATGTCGATATTACCCTCAAATATCTTTTCGCTCAAATCCGTTATCTTAGATTTCGTAAGCTCAAGAACCCTTTCCAATTGCCCTTCTCGCAAAGCTGCACTTATCCCGAAGTTCGCAAAGGGCTCGTCCTTACTCACCCGGAAATTATAAAACTCATCCCACCCGTTATCCGTATCACTGTTAAAAGACTTATAAAGCTCGCCTTCAAAAATCCCCTTCGCCTTATAGCCGAATTTCTCACCCTCCTTTTCAAGGTTGCCAAGCGTCGCACAGGCCAGCTTTGCTTCCACCGGAAGATAGAACGCCCCGGCGATGCGGTCGATCTTTTCCCCGTCAACATTCCCCTCGGAGATCGCCAGCATATAAACCGCCAATTGCGTATCAAGGCCGTGATAAAGTTTTTCCCACGAAACGCTCTGGCCGCCTCTCTTGTAATCGAATACAACAGCAACATTCTTGCCGTCGATCTTCGCCGTATCCACACGGTCTATCACCCCCCGCAGATTAACGACTTTGCCGCCGGCTGTAGTGAACTTACATTGTACCTGTCCTTCTTTTCCGAACTTTAGTTCCGACGCCTTTTGTCGAAACGCTCCGGCTTTGCTCATCTGAGCTAATGCTTCCACGCAATCATAAAGCACCTCCGACGCCGAATCGATAATATACCTGTTATGTGCGCACTGCCTGACAAAATTCATGATCGCGGCATCTTTGGTTATAAGCTTTTCGATCTGAGCGTCCAACACTTCCCGAAGTTCGGCGTCGCTTGCAGTCGCAAGATCCTTGCCAATACCCTTTAGCCCACGAAACATCATATCGAGAATGCGATGATAAAAATCGCCCAGATCAACCCGCTCAAAACCGAACTGCTTCCGCTTTTCAAGCCCAAGCGTATACTTTGCAAAATGCTTATACGGACACGCCGCAAATGTGCCAAGCCTGCTCGTAGAGCAATCGAGTCTGTCCGCTTCTTCCTGCGCGCATACCTCTAATTTAGCCCGGTTATCATAACTGGCTGCGTAATTAACAACAGTACCCGCCTTCGCGATCTTGCTGTTGTCGTCTACGCACATAGCCTCAATAAGTCCCGTCGGTATATCGCCGCCAGCGCCCAGCTTTCCGCAAAGCATGTCCCCAAGCTGGGCACCTGTCACAGCTTCTTCCAGACAATCAGCCGTCAGTTCTGCCGCGCTGCTCTCTGCAAGATCGCCGAACAGCCGCTTAAGATTATCTAAAAACCCACTCGCCACAACCGCACCGCCCGCTTCGTCTTTAAGAGGATACGAAACATACAACCGCTGCGAGGCCCTGGTAAAAGCAATGTATGCAAGATACTGCCTGCTGATAAGCCGCTGCTCCAACCGGTCACTCAAAACAAAATCATACTCCGCCGCCGCATCGCGATCGGCTTCACTCAAGATGCTCTCGAAAGTAACCGGCATAGGGAATTGTTTCTGCGTAGCGCCGACCAGAAACACAGCCTTCAAATCCGGATGCCTGCTCCGCTCTATCGTCCCGACCAGAACCTGATCCAGCGTAGGCGGTATGAACGCCAGCGTCATCTCCAAAAGTCCGCTGCGGATAATATCCGCATACTTGGCTGCATCCATTCGCTCGCCGTCAAAGACCTCTGCCATTTCATCGAACATCGACGCGAACTTATCGAAAAACTGCAAATGCTCACCTTCCTGCTCAGGTTCATTCACTATCTGCTCTGCGATCTTTTCACGAACCTGCAGGTTATCAAGAAACTCAAAAACAGCACATGTAAATTCCTCTGCGCTAATTGCCACGGAACCGCCTTGAAGATCATCCCGCAATTTTATAAGCGGTTCAATGGCCTCTGCTCTGATCTTATTTATAAGTTCTTCATCGAATTGCTCATCCCGCTTACCGGCAAATCGCCACGGTTCTTTACTTACCCAGTCGCCTGTACCGATGCCAAAGGCAACGCAATAATTTTCCAGCATATCCACATGCTTGCTTTCCGGCAGGGCAAGGCCCGTCTTAAGATAAGCAAAAACATCACTTGTGCAAAAACCATTCAGTGCCGCACTCAGCCCCGAACAGACAACCTCGACCACCGGATGACTGGCCAGAGATTTTTTCCTGTCAATAAAAAACGGTATCCCGTAATCGCCGAACGACGCCTCTATATAATGT
>DRGS01000044.1 GCA_011053245.1 Phycisphaerales bacterium | reverse complement strand
GCCTGCCGATGTGGAGAGGTGGGCGCTAATAAATATTAACAACGAATAAGCGACCATCCGACCGGACTCGATCTCTTTGTAGATCGTAGCCAGCGACAGCGAGGTTTTCTTAGCGACCTCGGCGACCGAAACGAATCCGCCCCGGTCGTATTCCTTCATCGAAAATGTAAGCTGTTTCGTCGGCATAATTAGTCTTTGGTTTTTAGTTTTTAGTTAACTGCTGCGCAACGGTGAGTCAAGTGATTCATTGCCCAAAAAAGCACTCGACGCATGCGCTGCGGCCATCGTGCCTCGTGATCACCGAGTCGATCACTCCGTGGGTTTTACATTTGTATTTTGCTGGTTTCCACCTCGTAAAACCTACAAAAAGATTAGGATCAGATACGACCGATAGTGAACCTGTAAGAAAGTTTGGGTCGCTGTTTTCCAGACACCTCTCTATATTGACGCCCGCATTTTCCGTTGGTTCCATTGCGAGAGCATTGCTTACTCTGACGATGTCGAGCCACATCTCCTTTTCGATAGTGTCAAGGTCGGACTCGCCTGTGACGACACACCATCTTGACTTGGGACTCTTTCGCCGTTGGTACTCTATTACCTCCGCCCCTTCGGACAGTGTGTAATTATCTGAGCCCACCCAGATGGTTCTATAGACAAAGGGAACCTGAGCTATCCTGCACATCCCGAGAGGGGGCCCTTTAACCGTATTGGGGTCCTCTGGAGAAACAGTGATGTAATCTCCGCCGGTTATTCCCGTAAGCGGTGACTTGCTGTGTATACCTCCACAGTGGTTTATAACTGATAACCCCAAAAGAATGATCGCCAAACTATTACAATATTTTTGCATTTTTTCACCTTTTATCTATCATCTAAAAACCAACCAGCCCAACCCTACCAAAGAACTTTACTTTTTATAACCTTGCTACCGTTTCCATCGATGCGGCCATTAACGCGCATATCTCCGCGCCCATACCCGCCTGTTCGTACATCACAGCCGCCTCCAGTGCGGCCGATATGATCGCGATATTGCCCCTGCATTCGACTGTCGTGCCGACGCACCCCAATCCTTCGGAGTTTCCAACGCAGATTATTGCGATCACTTTGTCATTTGCATCCCTGAGCGTTACGGTATGCTCGCCTCTGTCCTCGATGAACCACGGACCGGGCGAATGCTCGAACGCAGACAAATTCTGCTGCCGTTGCTCGTCGACAGCCTCTAAAACTGCATGTTTATTTTCCATGATATTCCCCACCTTTCTCTTAGTTGTGCTCTATTAGCATTCGCCGCCTAAACGGCGTTGGTCACGCTTGATTCTTAATTGCTAAAGGCTGCTTTTAATTTTAGCGTATTCAGGAGTTTCTTTTATGAGTTCTCTGACTATTTCAGGTGTGCTTTCGCTTACGTCGTTGCTTATAACCCTCTTTGCAAACATTTGGAATGCTATCCAGATATCACCTGTCAGTTTCATATTTATGTTTTGTGCGATCATTTTTATATCCACCTCTGTTAATAATTACTATTCATTCTGTATTAACCATACATGATAAATCGGCTCATGCCCACTAAAAAGTTAAAAAATTATTAAAAGATTATTACTTTACTCCATAAATTCTTATGAGATAATAGCTTACATGAATGAAAAAAAACGAAAAACTTTATACCTCCCTGCGTTCGTGTGTGAGGAGCTTGACGTTGAAGGCGAAAAGTACGATGGTCCCGGCGTGGTTGCATCTGCGGCAATAAATGCTTTTTGCACCATGCCTGATGCTGAAAAGAAGATAGTTTTGCAGAATTACCGTGCTAAAGAGATTGAATTTGCTTATGCGGATGAAGTTGACGACATCGTTTCTGAAGCCGAAGCAGCAGCAGAAAAACAAAAACAGGGTCAGAGGCCCTCAAAATCTGCGTAATTTTGCGAATTTCAAGTTCTTTCTGAAAGTTGACAATGGGCACAATCTCGCGGTTCATGCTACTAATCCCTGTATTAGTTGTGCAGAACGCGTCCGTGCGAAGTGTTCTCCTTAAAAACTATTTGGCATTTTACATATAACTACCTATTTGTATATAAGGAAATCTCTGATTTTAGGCTTCGTTATTCCTTAGCTGAAAAATTCGGACCAATCTAAATGGGAAGAGAAAAAATTATCGTTATTATTGTGACGGTGGCGGCGTTAGCTATCGCTGTTGGCATGCTTTTAGGCGGCGTATTTATCCGCCCCTCTGAAAGAGTGGTTGTCCCTACCGTTACGGAGATTGATGTTTCGGTTGGCCGTGACGATCACCCTTCGGAGGCTATGGTGGATAATACAGCCGAGCCTATCGCCCCGGAACCCAAGCCCCGCCAGCATCTGGCTCGTAACCTGCGTTCCGTCCGAAGGACACAGCAAGTCAAAAGCGATGTCGTTTTGCGTGACCCGATATTTGGGGTTTATTTGGGTGAGGGTGTGCGTAGACTTGATAGACGTCTTGGTTTACAGCCGAGCGATTTCGTCTTTGCAGATATTGGCGGACTGGGTGATGCGTGGTTTGTTATGACCCGCCCAGAGTATCTAAAAAATCTTGTGGTGTTCTCTTACAACGGCAAGGTTTGTGTAGTCATCGTTTATTTCTCGGATGCCACCGAATCAAACTATAACGCTATTAAACAAAGCCTTTTGGCAAAATATGGAAACATAGATGAGGGGCTGGGGGCGTCTCTGTTTGGTGAAGTGGACTTCTTACCTATAATTGACGGCATAAAGGTGAATATACACATGAACCGTGACGAGGGATTTATGGAAGATAGCTCTATTGTGTTGACCTACATGCACCAGCCATTATTTTTAGACCTTAACAATGAGATTGCTCACCGCAAAAGCAGTGTGGTGGGCGGAGATATCTGAAATGATATCGCGAAAGATTTTATTTTGGTTTGTTTTATGGCCGTTATGGGTTTACGAGCGGATGATCACCTTTACGTTGCGGATCTTCCGTCCCGGTGACGGTGACCCCGAGTGTAAGGGCATGGCCAAAAGATACGGCAGGGCGAGCCGATATCGGATCAGTTTCGGTGATAGCAGCAGGACCGGCCGCTGGCGTTTTATACGCAAAAGGATTGCCGGTGCAGGCAAAAGAACACACCGCCGCAGGTAGCCAGTAGGTAGCCAGTAGTGGTTGAATTTATGTAAATTATAGAAAATATAGAAAAGCAGACATGAAACAAAACAATAGGATAAGTGCCGTGATGCACGATGTTTAATCAAAAACAAAGAAACGCACCTGTAGCTCAACTGGATAGAGCATCGGTCTTCGAAGCCAAATACAAATAAAATAAGTGTTTATTGTAACAAGAGTTATGTAATGCGGGTCGCTAAAAGGTCGCCATCTTTGCTTTAGGGAGCATAATGAGGGTATTAGGTCAGCCATTCAAAAGACGAGGAAAAAAGGGGTATTGGCTCCGCTGGACCGAGCCTGTAACCCGTCGCCGAAAGTATGAGTCTTTTCCGACGCGAGCTCTGGCCGATCTGCGGCGATCGATACTAATGCAGCAGATCAACTCCCATGTATATATCGGGTGCGTGAGCGTTCCCCTCGACAGGGCCCGCGCCGAATACCTACAAAAATACAACACGCAAGGCCTATCGGATGGAGCTTATACCCAAGCCGAACTTACGCTGCGGCAGTTTGCCGACGTTGTAGGGGACTTACTAACCGGGACGATAACACAATCGCACCTGGACCTTTTTGTCAATGAAAGGATGAAAGGCCGATCTCGCTGGACCGTCAACAAAGACATCGGCTGCATGACCGCTTTTTTGAATTGGGCTTCGGATCCCGCTCGTCGCTATATCACCGCTCCTATCAAACTTGTTAAAGTTAAAGCTCCGCCGATTGTTGTAAGGGCCCTAACAAACGATCAAATATATTCGCTGATCGAACGCGCTCCGTCTGAAGCATGGCGGATCCGACTACTGATCGCATTAACAACCGGGCTTCGCAAAAAGGATACCGACTCGCTTAGGGTTGCCGATATCGACCTCGATACCCTGACCGTCTGGGCGGTTGCGATAAAAACCCGTAAGCCACTAACTGCGCCATTGCCTGACAAGCTGGCCCCGCTATTGGCTGCGTATATAAATACACTGCCGGCGGATCGGGTGAATCTATTCGACAACAAAAACCTACAAAAAGTATGGGACGGTTTTCGGGATGGCATAACCCGGCAGGATCTCCGCAAAACATTCTCTACGATTATGCAGACGATCGGGTCGATCAGCTCCGCCCAGGACCTATTGCAGCACTCATCGGCCAGGACTACCGAGCAATTCTATACCGATCGGGAGCTGGTCGCACGATGGAAAGTTAATCAGTTGCCGGTTGATAAGTGGATGTGAATCGGAACAATCTGAAAACCTGACCGGTAAAAAAAAAGAAAACCACAAATAACAAAAAATTATCTACCCTAAAAACCCCAATATTTCAACAGAAACGCCGATTACCACTTCTTTTTAAAAAATCTTAAAAATAGATGTTGACTTGCTGGTGTATATGGTGTATACTATACACATGAAGATTAAAGCAAATAACAAATTAAACGAGGCCACAAAGATGATTAAGATTGAACGAACACGAAACACAAAATGGCTCTACGATAATTATAAAGACGTAAATAATTACACGATTGAGGGCGTTGTCCGAGAGACAGGCCGATATAACAATATCCACGCAAAATTCCGATTCAACTTTGTTCGCGGATCCGATTTCCCGACGTTTGTTATCAGAACACGAAACAATTTTAATAAGAGGTTTTCATCTGGCAATACTCGCATTCATCGCTTTTGTGAGTTTCACGCCGACATTAACAATAGTTCTAAGGTTATTGAAATAGTTATGGAGGCTGTTTATAGCAGCCATGAACAACAAATAGAGAGAGAATTTTTGGCCGAAAGGAATTAGCGTGACGACTACAATTACACTACCAGAAAACCATAAAATAAACGTATGTTATGGCGGCGGCGTCGATAGCACTGCTATGCTGGTCGCTCTAAAAAATCAAGGTATTCGGCCTGACCTAATAACGTTCGCGGACGTAGGGGGAGAAAAGCCTGATACCATTGAATATGTTAAACAGATGGACAAATGGCTGGACAGAGTAGGGTTTCCAAGAGTGACTTGGTGCAAGAAAATACCATTGGAATCGACAGGCTACACTGACCTCGAAGGTAATTGTGTCAAAAACGAGACCCTGCCAAGTTTGGCATTTGGAATGAAGTCCTGCAGTATTAAGTGGAAACATGTACCTCAGGACTACGCACTAAAGGGTTGTAAGTCCGGGCCTATGAAGTGCAGACCCCATACTATTTGGCATATATCACAGGTAACAGGACGTAAAGTAGTGAAGTTGATAGGCTATGATAACGGCATGGCCGATCTACGGCGTAGTAAGAACCTTAAAAGTGAAGATGAGGATTTTCTTTTTGTATACCCTTTGCAGCAATTAGAATGGGCAAGAGAGGACTGCATAAAAGCTATCGCCGAAGAGGGGTTGCAAATACCTATAAAAAGTGCGTGTTTTTTTTGTCCTGCATCCAAAGTATGGGAGCTGTACTGGCTGGCCGGGAAACATCCTGAACTATTCGAGAAAGCTCTACACATGGAAGTTAATGCTATGACCGGCCACCACACACGGTTTAACAAAATAGAGATGGGAGCAGGTTTTATGGATTTGATCGGTTCAGGTGATCGTTGGCCATCAAGCAAAACAACCGTGGGGCTTGGCCGGTGTTTTGCTTGGAACCATTGGGCAAGGATGAACGGTGTTACTGATAAGGATGGCGTGGTAATACGGGAACGGTCGCAGCACTTCCTCTGTATGGCAGACAAGCTAAAAAAAACCGGCGGCAACGCGGCGGACCTGCGAACGTGCTAAAAACTATATTTTAATAACTTGGCATTTTAAGGAATAATCAAATGGTAAAAGATACAAAAAGAACACAGGTGACTATTAAGGTGCGAACCGTAACCCATGCGAAGTTGAAAAAGGCGAGGAGGACGTATATGGTCAAAAAGGACATCGACATCTCCCTCGCCGAGTTTACCGACCGAGTCGTTACCGCCGGTATCAAGTCGCTGGCTGTATGATCACGCATCGGCCAAGACGACCGGCGAGTTCTACACCGACCACGACCTGATACTCCGCTGGAAAATAAATCAACTACCGATAGAAAAATGGCTGTAAACCGGCCACTGCTTTCATTTCAATTGCCTTAGCACTCACTTTATAAGATCACCCGTATAAGGATTGACGTATATAACCTTAAGATTCTGCAAATAGCTGCTGAACCTGCTGGCTGGGTCAAGCCCCGCCAATATCTTTTTATCGTATATCACAAAACTCTGGCGGCTCGGCTCCTGTCCAAACCCTACGCCCGGATAATCATCCTGATAAAACATGGCAGGATATAACATGGCAGGATGGTTCAGGTCATCAACATTTGTCTGCGTATTAAAAACATCGTCGGTACTGCTGTCATCTCCCATCGCTCGCCCATGCCGGTTCCGCACCTGCACATCATGGACCACCATCTTTCCAGCCTCCGAAAAAATTATCGAAAATGTCGTCGTGTCCGCAATTTCCACATCTTCGTTGATTTCATTATCACTTATCACAGGCTCATCCGAAGGGTCCTTTGCATCACCCAAATTCGTCCTTATCCTCATATCCATCACACCCGCATTAACCGGCAACCGCACAGGCTTTCGCCCCTGCACAGCCCGAAAACCATCATATTCAGCGACAGTATCTCCGGGTGAATGTATTATAAATATCATATACTGATTGCCCTCTGCATCCTGTTGGAAACGCACGCCCGCATACTTCCCCTCATTTCCCGCTATCCCCCGCGCATTGGAGAGAGCGGCTCCGACTATCATAACCGTCCACTTTGACGATACGAAACTCTCGGTCAGCACCTTCGCAGCCGGCAGACCGATACCCACAAGCAAAGCGACGATCGCTATCACCACAAGAAGCTCATTGAGCGAAAAACCATTTGTCCTGTTTTCAAAACGCCTCATACATCTGGCCGGGGTTGTTGAGGTTTCTTTCTTTGTTTCCATGGGATACTCCAATCTAAAAAAGTGGCTGGGTACGATTAAAATATATTCTACTGTTTTCACATTCGGGATTATAGCAGGTTGAAGCCAATTACGCAAGGGAAAAATGGGGTCAACAACCCCCGCTCATAACGACGATCACCACTTATCGCCCAGGACTACCGAGCAGTTCTATACCGACCACGAAATGGTCGCACGATGAAAAGTAAACCAACTGCCCGTCGAAAAATGGCTTGACAAATAAGGTATTTGTGATATACTGTAAGTATATGTTTTATTGAAAGGTTAAAAATGGTTGAATATTTTCAAGAGAATTTCAAATTTTTTACAGAGATGGATGTGTCAGGCAAATATGTAGTGATCGTTGTTGGCATAGGGATATTTTTCTTTATCAAGTATATCCGGTCCTTCCTTTAAAATCATCGTGCTACACGCGCAAGCACTTTTTCACCCTTTCAGTGAAAGGGTGAAAAAGCCACTGCACATATAATCAACTCGCCTTCAGGGTTACGGCGTCGTCGGAATCTATCTTGTTTGTCAACGTCAGGACCGCCGGGTCGTATTTCATGGTGCCGGGAGCGTCGAGTTTGGGCGTTGTCACCGTTCGGGCAGCCGTCGAACCCGTAAAGTCCACGGTTCCGCCCGTGATCGTCAGGTTCGCAACCGTACCGGATGAGTTGCTGTTTATGTCGCCACCGTCGGCGATCATGTTCGTGACCGCCATCGAGCCGCTGGTCGTTGCCAGTCCGCCATCTGCGTTTAACGTCGCGATCGTCCCGGTTGCCGACAGGTTCGATATCCCGCCCAATGAGTTGTAAGTCGTTATCGCTCCGGTGCCGAAAGTCTCAAGCGTCCCGGATGAGTTGCTGATCGTCGTCGCAGCACATCGAACCTGACAGGTGCCGGCGGTTTTATTGATCGTCGTGAGCGTGACGCCATCGGAGATAAAGACATCCGAGTCGGTTGACCTGTTCTGGACCCATGATATATTTACGGTCTCGACGG
>DRGS01000043.1 GCA_011053245.1 Phycisphaerales bacterium | reverse complement strand
TGGATTACTTGCAGACACTCGGCGAAAAACCACAAGGAACAATCTGGCGGTTTAATGGAGTTTACGAAAACAGACAATTTACTGGGGTCCATAAAGTGTTTTTAAACATGAATAATCTAAATGGTGAGTCAAGTGATTCATTGCCTTGAAAAGTATCAGACGCGGCTTACAGAAGGGCAGGCTGAGGCAATGGCCCACGCTGAGGCTCTGTATGCACCTGAACCCGAGATGGGTGGAATCCCTTATGGGTTTGCCTCAAGGGTGGACGAACTTCGACTCCTGGGCAACGGGGTAGTGCGGCAGCAGTTCGAGATGGTGATAACGGAACTTATTGAAATGATGGAACGAGACGAATGTATAAAATAACGGAATGGGATAGCCGGTATGAGGTCAACAGCCGCGGGGACGTTTATCGGCCCGGGTGTAAGCAGCGGCTGCGTTCTACGCCTCTGGACTATGTCAGGTCAAAGGTACACGGTAGACAGCTTGGGGCGGGAATGAGGCGGCTAAAAGCGGCAGCAGGCGACAGGACGATGGAGGTTTTCGGGATATTCCATAAATTCCTTGAGATCGCCGCAGATGCCGGAAAAGGGCAGCGGGGACACCTGCTAAAAAGCGACTCCTTAGACGACCCGGCGACCGCCTCTGATCTGGCGTTCATCCTCGATACCCCGCAAACACAGATAGACAATGCACTTACGGTTCTGCTGGAAATCGGCTGGCTGTCACGAAATTCAGGGAGTTTACCGGAGATCAGCGAACCTCCCGGAACTCCGGTAAACTCCGGGGAAACAGGGTGTCTTAAAAACGAAAACGAAACCGAACCTAACCGAACTGAACTAAACGAAACGGAGCCGAAAGAACTCACAGACCCAACTGTTGACAACGACCAAGAGGTTGACCGTAAAGACGAGGGTAAAGATTCGGATTTAATAATTAAGGATGATTCGGACTCGGATTCGGAGGTGACGGCAACGAACGACAAATCGTTTTTACTGAGGATGATAATGATCCTGCCCAGATGGTCGAGATCAGATAAAACTTGCTTTCAGAACCTTGTGAAGATACTCGGTGACATGCCCGACCCGGCGAATGCGTTTGGCGCTGCTCTTGTGATCGCCAGAGAGTGCCGCAAAAACGGTGGGGACAATCCAAAGCAAGCGTTCATGTACCGGGTTCAAAAGCATTTCAACATCAAACTTCAAACCGAGTGGCGGTTCAATGAGGCAAAGCGCGAGCAGACGAAAAAAGATGCGAGGGGGAGTAAATGAGTCAAGAGCGTATATGTCCGAACTGTTATCGTTTTCAGCTTTGTGTCGATCTGGATATAATGCCATACGCGAGGTATTACAATAACAAAAAAAAGAAGCTCTCGGCAGAATGGAAAGAATTTCAGTTCAGATATATCAGGCCTCAACAAACGCGGAAATTTCACAAGGGCCAGTTCGGGAGGTTCTTTCGATGATCGAGGTTTTGGGAACAATCGGGACGGTTCTTGCGGTCATTGGCGTTGTGCTAAACAACCATCTTTGTCGCTGGTGCTTTGTGGTGTGGCTTATCAGTAACTCTCTGGCGGTGGTCGTGCATCTGATAACAGGGCCATGGAGTTTCGTCGTCAGGGACCTGATCTTTATAGGTTTAGCCATACACGGATGGTTTGTTTGGAAACGAAAACATAAAACCAGGACTACAGAAAAAGAAAGGTAAGGCAATGCGAAAATTTAGTGTAGAGGTAATCGAGAATGACGATGGGCGGATATCGGTACAGCAGCATGTCCCTGAAAACAAAAAAGAGCGTTTCAATAAAGCGGAGATCATTGGGATCCTGCAGTATGTAGTGCAGACAATGGCCTCAAAAATAATGGGTAATTGAACGAAAGCGGAATCAGAAAATGAAAAAAGGACAGGTTAAAAACGTGTTATTTTGTGTATTGTTAATCATCCTGATGTGCGCGATGCTGATGTGGTTGGGCGGATGCGGGGACCAGCGATGTCAAAAGTGGGTTGTGGGAAAAGATGGCAGAGCCGTCAAGGTCCTGGACATTCGGACGCAATGGTTCCTGCGAGAGTTTTCCAGTAAGAACGCAAAGCTACACATCACCGATGACCCCAATAGCTTTGAATACACGATAACCGTCAAGGGTCATCAGTCAAAGACCTCGGCAGGCAAGATCAAAGCGATCCACCCAACCGGAATCGGAATCGAAATTGTAACGGAATAAAACTTAAATATTTTAGCACGAATTAATTGAGGTGTAAAAATGAATAAGAATTTTGTTGTGCATAAACAGGTCATTGAGATAGTCGACGGGCAAGATGTTTGCATAAAAGGTCTTATTGCCGTGCTGTCTTTTGCGGTTCAGCACAACCGGCTTGTTATGTATTTCGTGCGAGACTTAGAAAGCGAAGAAAAACAGTCGGTAGATATTGTTATAAAGGGAACCGGGCACGTTTTTGATGTCGGAGATATGTCGGGTTACAGGTTTATGGGAACACATCTTACGTTTGGTGGCGATCTGGTATGGCATGTATGGGCCAGGTTGTTTGAGGTCGAAACAACAGCACGGTTAGGTGAACTCGAAATTGTAACGGGATAATTAACTAAAACAAATTTAAGAAGAAAACGAGGTGTAAAAATGGACAGAAACACAGCAGATAAAATTACAGGATTCTTTAGTACGGTAGACATGAAATCGTTTGAGGGGACCGACCTGATGGTTGGGTATATCGAAAGGCAATGAATCACTTGACTCACCATGCAATAAAAGGTTAATGTTATGAATTTGTGGATAACTCATTTTGATTTACGTTTCTTCTTTGCGGACTTGTCCGCTTCGATCTTAGCGTCCACACGTTCTTTAGGCACTGATGCTATCTTGCGTAGCAACTCTGAAAACTTCCCAAATCCCTTTGGCCTGCGTACAGTCATAACATTAAACCTTTCCCATAAAGCCAGCATCTTCGATTCCAGCCAACATACGGTATGTCAGCCGTTTATTAACAACTTGATTCATAAGCAACCAGAAGCGATTGGCGTCTGTCAGCTTGCGATAGTTAAAGCGATAGACCTGTTCGGATACATAGCGGAAAAGATGGTAAGGCATGACACTCACATAAGTTCCTTTGACGCTACGTTTGAACAAAGACCAGAAGTTTTCGATACCGTTCGTATGCACCGCACCCTTGACGTATTCGATAGAATGATTAACCGCATCGTGCATATAGTTTTTAGCCATATTGTCGTATGCTCTGGCCTCGTCCGTGTACACAGTAGAGCCTTGCTTGACAGTTCCCTTGACGTGTACCGCAGTGCTTTCGGTTCCGTTGTCGCCAATAACAGTGGCGTTGACCTGACTGGCTCTATCGCCAGTACCACGCTGCAATATACCATGAACAGCCGTCTTGCCAGATGCACCACGTCCCTTAATTTGCTTTGTGCGACGTGTGGCGTGCATGTTAGACGCCTTGCCGCCAACGTAGGTAGTATCCATTTCAGACGTGCCGCTGAACTTGTCAGACGATACACAGTCCATCGCAACACGAATCCGATGGAGCATAAACCATGCCGTCCTTTGAGTGACGCCAATTGTGCGTCCCATTTCGTGACTACTAACGCCATTCTTGCAATTAGCAATAGCCCAAACAGCGACAAACCATTTATCCAGACCAAGCGGGCTATCCTCAAATATTGTGCCGACCTTAGAACTAAACTGTTTTCGGCAGTCTTTGCACCGCAAAAGGCGGCGGGTCTTAATCTCACCAATACGATCACTGCCACACTTAGGGCAAATAGGGTCATTGTTATGCCACTTGATTTCCCGCATGAACTCCTCACAGACATCAAGATCGGCAAAGTAACGAGCGGCTTGCAGAAGTGTTTTTGGGGTTTCCATAATCTAAATATCAAACCCCTCTCTTATTACTCTGGCCAATGCTTCACTTTCCACAACATCTTGACCATGTTCCGGTTTTTCCGTCAGACCGATGGTACGGGCGATCTCCTGCAACTCCTGATACCTGTAGCCCGAAATTCGCACAGTAAAAGTTATATGATCAGTAAAACGAGTACCATAACCGTCCTCGTTTCCCTCAAATACTTCGATATCCTTAGCCATGTGTACATCCTTTCAAAAAATGTGATTAACTTGTTAATAACTATACATAGTATAACGCATTTCTTTGGTGAGTCAAGTACAAAATTAAATAAATCTAATATTTTTTCTGTTTTCAATGTAAATACTTGCGTTTTAAGCAGTTACGGGAGCAATAAATCTCATGAAATCTAATAAATATAATATAAATCATGGTGAGTCAAGTGATTCATTGCCTATCGAAATAACCCCAGAGATAGCACAGCTTTTTTTAGATACACAGATAACGGGACAAAGGCCGATTAAACTAAAAAACCTAAAAAGGCTTATGAGGTCGGCAGGCAAAGGGATGTGGAACGCAGGAAATGGGGAGACCATAAAGTTCAACCAAGACCTCGAACTAATTGACGGACAACACCGGTGTTTTATGGTGGCAAAGACAGAAACATCAATTTTTGTTTTGGTGGTGGTTTTTTGTAACCCAAAAGCCTTTTTAATTATCGACGCCGGAGCACCCAAAGTTGCCGCTGACAAGCTAAGAGTAATGGGGCACAAAAGCGCATTCACAACCGCCGCCGCCCTCAGCCTTTTATGGAGATACCTCTACCACTGTCTTGGTGGAAACGATGATACACCTTCTCACGAGGAGGTTTGGGATCTCTTATCGCAGCACCCTGGGATTGAGGAAAGCGTCAAGGTCGCGAGGGAATGTAGTCACATCATGCCTCACCCCAAAGCCGCCTTTTTGCATTATGTGTGTTCGCTAACAAACAAAGATATTGCCAATGAATTTATAGAAACAATAGCGACTGGTCGGGGGTCATCTCAATCGAGGCCAAACGCTTTTTTTATATTGAGAGAAACAGAAATTAAATTCAAAGGAAAAAAGAACCAGCCTGTTAGGTTTGAAAGGTATCGCCTCGCAATAGCCATAAAGGCGGTCAACGCATACTATCAGGGTCAGGACATAAAGCTGCTTAAATGGGCCAACACGGAGATGTTCCCGGTACTGCTATCGAGGCGAGACTTAACACAGCAATAACTAAAAAGTAGAGGCGCGGAGCTTTGTTCGCTGGCAAGGCATCGGGTAGCGTCGACCCGGAGGCGTACAGTTGTACGTCGAGGACTCGGCGACTGACCGATAACGCCGACCAGCGGGCAAAGAAACCGCATCGAAGGGAAACAGAAAAATGGAAAAAATAAAATACTCACAGATCCGTCCTCGTCTCAAAACGTTCGACGTTCTCTGCTGCATCCCTCCGGGGTTATTCATGGGCTGGATCCAGCATACGGTGGGCGTATACGTCTGCGCAGAGACCGGGCAGATCAGTGCGTACCAGTCGACGACCCAAAAGTACGCTGGCAAGTCGGGCGTTAGCCTTACTCCGATGGCCGAGTTCGTTGACAGGTACATCCGCGCTGGCGGCAGGATCCTTTTGCGGAAGTGTACGATCAAAGGCAGCGGACGGCGGGGACGTGCCCAGCAGGATGCTGCGAAACATATCAAGATGCACCGCGGCAAACCCTATCCGGACCTAAAGACCAGGGCCGGTCGCTGGTACGTCGTCAACGCACGCATCGACATACCGTTCTGGCGGAAGAATCCCTGGGTCAACCAGGACCGGACCGATATTTTCTTTTGCGCACATCTGATCGCAAACGAATTTCGATTCTGCCAGTTGACAAAGGGCAAGATCAACGCGGCAGAGGTAGATACAAGGGACCTCCGGGCCGGCGGTTCGTTCGAGGATGTCCTGGGCGACGGTGTTTCGCTCGACTATAACGAGATACAGATAATAAGGGGATAGGGGTTAGGAATTAGAGCTTAATTAAACGAGGTGTAAAAATGAAAAAGACATTTGGGACGCATCAAGAGGTTTGCCACGTCTGGATAAGCCAGAGCCAGCCGACAGGCAAGGCCGGTTATTTCCGGTTTTCGGGTAAAGTGCTTTATTGCAACGGTAGGCCGCTGGCGAGGATTTACGGCGAAAAAACAATACTGATAAATCCTAACATCGTCGAGGATTGCTGGATGAGCGAAAAGATCTACAAGGCGATACCGAAGGGTTATAAAACATTTGAAGTGCCCGCAATATCACCATTGAATCACCAAAAAAACAAATCCAGTTTTTTGAAAGATATTCGGCGGAGTTTCAAGGACTTCTGGCCCGCGAGGGAGAACAAGAAGAATTGCCAATGGCACAGCAATATCAGGATCAACGAGTTAAGAGCCTACGTCCGACACTTCAACTTGAAAATGCCAAGCCTCAAAGGCCTTTCGCTGAACACCGTAAGAGCCAAAGATGACTTGAAACAATTCTACCAAAAGCGATCAGATAAGGTTTACGACCAAGCCCATTTAGCGAACAAGAGGCTGGATTATATTCTAACAGAAAACGCCAACCTGGAGCAAGACTGGATAAATGGCAAAACAGACCTCACCTCTATACAAGACCCATTAGTAGGCGACATCAGGCCGTTTATCGGGGTAAGGCTTCGCAAGGTCGGCAAGCAGATCGAAACAACGCTTGGTGCTTTCGTGCCTATACGCAAGGCCAAACTGCTCTACAATGCCATAAAAGCCGGTAAGGGCGTCGCTGGATTTAAGATAGGCTATTACACAGTGGATAGTATGAACGGAGCATTGAAAATAGGCTGCCATGATATCCCGAGAAAAGAAATTGACCGGCTGGCATTATCGTTGGGATGGTAAAATTCAAAAACTTAAACGAGGTGTAACAATGGGAACGACAAAGATCGAATGGACAGATGAGACGTGGAATGTTACGGGTGGATGCACACCTGTTTCTGCGGGATGTGCCAATTGTGCGGCTGCGAGGTCGGCTCGGAGGTGTAACGGTTTCGGCAACGATAAATACAAAGGACTGGTCAAGGGATCCAAGTGGACCGGCGAGATCAGGCTGTATCCCGATGAACTCAAAAAACCGTTGCATTGGAAACAGCCGCGACGTGTATTTGTGGACTTTATGAGCGACCTGTTTCACACGGATGTGCCCTTTGATTTTATCGATAAGGTCTGGGCGGTGATGGCCCTTTGCCACGAGCATACGTTTCAGGTGCTAACCAAACGACCTGAGAGGATGGTGGAGTATTTTACACGCCCGCATGATAAGTCGCATTGGTATGAGAGGGTGTTACGTCAGGCAAAGAAAATCAGCGGCAAGGGTGACAATTTTGCGTTGGTGTGTCCTCTCCCCAACGTATGGGTTGGCACAACCACGGAGAATCAGGAGATGGCGGACAAGCGGATACCGGAGTTATTGAAGTGCCCCGCTGCCAAGCGATTCGTAAGCGTTGAGCCGATGCTGGGTGCGGTTGATTTTGGCAAGATATATAGCGACCCACAACTTTATAGATTCGCGTGTAAATGTGACGGACCTGTGGCGTTTGTCGGCGATATGTTTCCTGAGCGTAGAGGTCCCGGTGGAGTATCAGACCCAAACGACCCAGGGTATGACACTTGCTGTAAGGACTGCGGATGTTCTGATTACAAAATGCGTCTCGACTGGGTGATCTGCGGGGGCGAATCGGGACCGGGGGCAAGGCCGATGCACCCTGACTGGGCGCGGAGTGTTCGGGGTCAATGCAAGGCGGCGGGTGTACCTTTCTTCTTTAAGCAGTGGGGGGAATGGGGAATATGGAAAGTCAACCCAAAGGACCCTACTCTTATTGGTGAATCAGAACCGTTGCCACGAAATACGAGAATTAAGATTTTCCCAGAACACCAAAATTCAACTATCCCTTGTACGGGATGGGCAAAGGTCGGCAAAAAGAAAGCGGGCAGCTTGCTGGATGGGGTTCATCACAAGGAAATGCCAAATTCAAAAGGCAGTTTCTTTTGTCGGCCACACCCTGATTTTACTGGCTACCAAGGCACTTGCTACACGTCTACCATGCGAGGCGATGCCAAGGGCGTATGCAAGCGACCGGCAAGCGAGATATTGAAGAACCCGGAACGGTGGGATTACTGCGAGATTGAGGTTAAAGAGAGCCGTTTCACTCTTCTCATGGACTTCTTGGGATATTGGGTTGACCACCACGACGGATACGGATTCAAAGCCGTCTTGTCGTTCTTCTGGTTCAAGCGTGTCCATACGTTCAAGAAATGGATATGCTCTGAATTTGTGCATGAAGCTTTATTGTTTGGTAGGGTGTGGAGTCACGGAACGTACAAATGCCCGTCCCCTCGCCGGCTATCACGCTGGCTAACTAAAAAGGGTTATGTAATTAAACCCCTGAAAGGAGAATAACCTCATGAAAACCCTAAGCGACGACCAATTAGCAGTAGCGATACCGAAAGCGTTCCCGGAGTTGTTTCAACAAAATCTACAGCACAGGTGGCGCAGTTATCCGGTCAAAGGAGTGACCTGTAAAAAGTGTGACCTCAAATGGAAAAAGCAGATTGGCCCCTGCACCGTCCCCGCCCCTATCGTGATAGATTGGAATGTGGCAATGAAGGTGTTTAGGGAGGGCTGTGCGACTACAACAATGCGAGCAAGGGCACTTAATCAACTCAGGGAAATATGGAGACAATCAGAGGCTGAGGCTTACAGCACGCTCTGGACATGGACTGCCGGCTACGCCACCCCAGCCGACTACCTCAGAGCAGCCCTTGAAGCTGTAAAGGGGGTGGAGTAAGATGAACTCATTTAACTATAAATTCATAACAATCCTTGGCGAAGCAGATATAGGGCTTTATGGGCTGAATTGCGATGCGTACACGTCTCACCCGTGGAGCGACTGCAAGTGCAGAAAACAGCACACGTGCGTAATTACTGGCGACATAATCCGCAAAGGCGAAACTTGTTTCAGGCCATTAGTAAACGGATATAACCGCTATCACAGAATATCTGTGGCAGGTATGGAATGGCTGAAATTATTAGCTAAGTGCCCTGTCCTTATCCAGTGGGATATTCAAGTTGAGGGGGTGGAGTAGATGAAGCGACTGTGTAGAAACTGTTTTTGGTTTACATGGTGGATTTATGGTCCCGATGGGCGATGCTCTAAGCATAAGACAAATGTTTTTCGTAACCGCAAGCCCTGTCTTTCATATTCCCGCCGCCTCTACATAAGGATCTGGGAGTGGGCGAAGAAAGTGAGGCGAAGATGAATCCATGTAATAAATGCTTAATGTCAGCGGCAGGATGTATTCTCGTAATCGTTATTTTGATTGCGCTCTTAGTAGGAGCAGTCAAGTTGGCGTGGTGGTTTTTGTGCTGGCTTACATGCTCCAGAATAGTGGGTCTTTTGGTTATCTGGATGCTGGCAGCGTGGGCTTGGATCTGTTATGACACCCGACACATGTAAACATTTAAGGAGAAATAACCGTGAGTAAACTAAACCCCGAAGAAGTAGCCAAGATAAGAGCAGCGGCAGAGAAAGCGACCACGCAGAAGTACAATGCAATGATGATGTTGCCCGGCACAGTAATAGCCATGTGTGACAGGATAGAGGATCTGTCGCCGTTTGAAGCCCTGGAAGAAAACAGTTGGGATTTACGTTGTGTCAATGTGCCGACAGGTGGGGACGATTATGATATTATTTGGGAAGTCATCGAGCATTATCAAGCAACCCCACGCAACCGAACCATCGCCGGAGGCATAACACCAGTGGAAGCAATAAAACAGGCTTTGAAACCAAGAATAGATGAAGAGCAATGAGGAGGGTGATGTGAGAACAGGTCGTAAAAAATTTGGAGTAACGGATAAAGAGCGGGCGACGATCGACATCGTTCGTCTGGCATCGCGCAAGGTCCGGGGCGGTCGTGTGCCTACGCTTCAGTCGATTGCCGATAAGCTCAACGATGCCGGCTGTGTTACTAAGAGCGGCGGGTCGTTTAGGCCCCAGACGATCGCGGCTATCCAGGAGCGGATCGCTGGCGGCGAGTTCCGGACAAGGGCCAAACGTATTAAAAAGACCCAGCTTAGGAGCGGCGACTTTCGGAGCGAGCAGCAGGTGACAAGCGATCTACAGGCGTTGAGGGTCGCTAAAGCGGTCTCGCTTCGCAACATATACCTTGTCCTGCTCGGTACCGGGTTAAGGGCCTCTGAGTTGTGCGACCTTCGGGTTAGCGATATTGATGTGAGCAAACAGATGGTGAACGTCCGCAGGGGCAAGGGTTCCAAGCAGCGATCGATAATAATCTCGCCAAAGACCGCGTACCTTTTCGAGAGGATCATCGCGGGTAAGGGCCCCAGGGATCCGGTGTTTACGAATTATGCCGGCAGGAAACTGAGTTACGATGCACTGCACGATCGGGGTAAAAAGATAGCTGTGATCGTTGGCGACCCTGCCTGGCATCTTCACTGCATGCGGCATACCTTCGCAACCCGTTTATATAATTATAAAAAAGACATAAACTTCGTCGCCGAGCAGCTTGGCCATTCATCTATCGAAACGACGAGGATTTACGCTAAGACGTTAAATAGCGAGAAGTTAGAGCAGATGGACGCGATGGATTCGCTGGGTAGATCGACGGACGAATCGCCGTTCGTGCCAGAAACTGCCAGTAAACACGATGAAAGTTCATAAATACAGTGTTTGTATGCGTTTATAACAGAAAAAAGAAAAACGAAAACGGAAAGGCATAAAATGGGCAAAAACAACCTGAAAATAAACGCCGCCGACCTCTTAGAAAACGTTGTTGACGGGCAGGGACTGATTGATGTAGTCAACAAAATGATGGGTGACTTTCAATCCGAGAACAACGGAGAATGTCCGACACAGCTAAGAATACCGGATAACCATTGGCATTTATTAGAAATGCTGGTGCACGAAAACTTCGATCGGCTTGTAAAACCAACGGCAACCGACGTCGAGAGAAGAGATGAGATGATTAAGAAAGGGTTCGATGGGTCCGGGATAACCTTTTTTGGCTTAAAAATATACGGAACCATAAGGGTCCCGCACGTTAAATAACAGAAAGAGTCACGGATGGACTTTGACAAACTTAAAAATACAATTATTTGCGGTAAAAACGAGGATGTGATGCCGACGATCGCTACCGACTCGATCGATTGCGTAATCACCGACCCGCCTTACGGGTGGTCGTTTATGGGCAAGGGTTGGGATTATAAGGTCCCTTCGGTCGCCCAGTTTGCAGAGATCCTGCGGGTACTCAAGCCGGGCGGGACGATGCTCTGCTTCGCCGGCAGCCGCACCCAGCATCGGATGGCTGTAAACGTCGAGGACGCAGGGTTCATTCTTAAAGATTGTATAATGTGGCTCTACGGCTCCGGCTTCCCGAAAGCAACCGATATTTCAAAACAGATTGATAAACAGGATGCGGTCAAAAAACGCAGGCAACGACAGCTACGGTTTACAGAATGGATGAGGGGTACTGGATTATCGGCCTCGCAGTGTGGGATCATTATGGGAACCGAAAGTGAGGCTGGCCATTACTTTACAAGTGGCGAACAACCTCACATCGCAACAAAACAGTACTTTGATAAATTACGGCCATATATCAAGTGTGATGTGCCAGAATGGGTTGAACAGATGATCGCGGAGCGAACCGTCGAAAGTGAAAACTTCAAAAAGCGGGAGGTTGTAGGTCGTCAGGAAAATGCAATGTCTGGATGGAGTATGGATGGCGAAACGAAGTTTGAAGACAGAGACATCACCGCCCCCGCAACTCCGGAGGCTTTGCTCTGGAATGGCTGGAAATCTCATGGTCTAAAGCCTGCTTACGAGCCGATCTTAGTCGCTATGAAATGCAACGATGGAAGCTACGCCAATAACGCCCTTGTCCACGGAGTCTCCGGCCTCAATATCGACGCCGGGCGGATCCCGGCAAAAGACGGTGTCCCCAAATTCACGAAACGCAGGGAGGACTCACAATCTTGTTACGCAGATGGGCTCGGCGGCAGCAATAGAACCGGCGAGATTGACACCGAAACGGGTCGATTCCCGGCCAACGTGATCCTGGATGAGCAGGCGGCGGCGATGCTGGATGAGCAGAGTGGGGAGAGTGTTTCGACAGATAGGGTGCGAGAGAATCAACTGGATAACCATAAATTCTTCACAGAGGGTGAACACAAAAAAGGCGTGGACAGTTTTGGGTTCAACGACAAAGGCGGTGCATCGCGGTTTTTCTATTGCGCAAAGGCCAGCAAGAGCGAGCGAAACGAAGGATGCGAGGGGTTGGAAGTGAAGCAAAAGTATGCAAAGAACGGGCAGGGTGGAAGCCATGAAATATTTACATCTGAAAGCGGAAACGATGAACATTGGAAAGACACACACCCTAACTCGCCAGTTAAAAACCATCACCCGACGGTTAAGCCGTTGGCTTTGATGGAGTACCTGTGCAAGTTGACCTCGACCCCGACCGGGGGGCTCGTGCTGGACCCGTTCGCAGGGTCGGGCACCACGTTACTGGCTGCGTACAATACCGGATGTGATTACATCGGCATCGAGCGGGACCCCGATTATGTAAAGATCATAAAAGCCAGGTTAGCCAACGCGAAAGCGAAATTAGGATTATTTGAAAGTTAAGGCGGCATGGACGACATAAAAAATACAATAATCTGCGGCAATAGCCTTGAGGTCATACCTACATGGCAAGCTGAAAGCGTTGACTGCTGCGTTACCAGCCCACCTTATTGGGGTCTGCGTGATTACGGGCTGCCGCCGACAAAGTGGCCGGATGGCTCTGTGTGCTGCTATGGCCTTGAGCCGACACCGGAGCTATATGTCGAGCATACCGTGCTGATCTTCGCCGAGGTATGGCGGGTGTTGAAACCAGAGGGGACGCTGTGGCTGAATCTGGGGGATAGTTATAATAGTGGACTTCCGGGCAGCCGAGATAAGGAGCGGTGGCCCAAACAAAGCCGCAACGACCATAGGCCATTGTCGCGGTCGCTATGCTCAAACCTTAAAACCAAAGACCTTGTCGGTATACCGTGGCGGGTGGCGTTTGCATTGCAGGCCGCGGGCTGGTATCTGCGCCAGGATATAATCTGGCATAAACCCAACCCAATGCCCGAATCGGTTAAGGATCGCTGCACAAAGGCGCACGAGTATATTTTCCTGTTAACGAAACAGCCAAAGTATTACTGCGATATGGATGCGATCAAAGAGCCTTCGATTCGTCCAAATGAAAAACAGACCTTTGGTGGCGAAAAGGCTCGGTCTGGGCAGGAACAAGGCGGCGACCCTCGGAATGGGCATAGAGCAAACCAAAACTCACAATGGGGCAAAGATCACACAACAGGAATCGCCCGCAACAAACGCTCTGTCTGGACTGTGACGACCAAGCCTTACAGCGAGGCGCACTTTGCGACGTTCCCGCCGGATCTGATCGAGCCGTGCATTTTGGCGGGCTGCCCGGAGCATGTCTGTAAAAAGTGCGGTAAAGCGAGGACGAGGATCACAGAGGGCGAGCAAATCAAACGCAGGCGAAAAACACCAGTGACAAAACCCTGCAATGAAAGGTCGCCATCGGCGAATGCGGTCGCCGGCGTTGAAACGAAAACGACCGGATGGTCCGATTGCGGATGTGGGGCCGGTTTCCAGCCGGGTATTGTACTTGATCCCTTCATGGGTTCTGGCACGACGGCGATGGTAGCTTATGAGAACCGCAGGGATTACGTTGGCTGCGAAATGAACCCCGATTACATAAAGCTCAACCGCGCGGATAAGGCGAAAGCGAAATATGGTTTATTTGAGAGTTGAAACGTCGTGGACGATGATTACGAACTGCTGGAACGTGAGGCGATATTGATGACGGACAACGACGTCCATTATCATCGTGTTCATCTGCGGAATAAGGCAGCAAAAGAGATCGCAGCCAGAGATGATAATTGGGAGCGTTTACAGGAACTATTGAAAAAAGAAAGCGAGTGAAAAAGATGATAAAACGTGAGCGTAGGCCGATTTTTAGAATGTTTTGGGTTCCTAATTTACAGAGAGAAGTTTCCTTCTTTCAGTATTTTCGGTTTGGAGTGTCGCATGCGGCGACGGTTCAGGGGCCGCCGAAGAGCCTGCGTTTTCTGACCGCCAATAGATGCGATGATAATCGGGGCCGGCACTGGGATCGAAAAACAGCGTAATATTTTAAAAGAATTGAGGTGAAAAAATGAGTACAGAACTTAATCCAGGACAAATATGGAAACCAAACAAAGAGGGGGCTCTATATGAATTGAAAGATTCTGAAGCGATAATACTTTTGAGTCGTGACCGCGATATTGATGATCGACAGATGTATTGGACGGTTGGCGTGTTTCATTTCGTAATAGACGGTCATTTTGATGGGGCATGTCAAATAAAACTCCATGATAAAGAGATTGTTGACAATGCTACATTTATAGGCAATCTGCCCGGCATGATCTGTCTGCTCTCTCTTCAGAGAAAGGAGGACGAAGAGCTTATAGTTGACATCAGCAAGCCACCGATCCCACCGCCTTTGGTAACAATGAGAAACGGTTTATTTGGCTCCGGCGAGACTCGCAAGTCCAAAGAACTTACAATCCAGTGGGAGTATTATATAAATAAATATGGGTATGAGTTGAGAAAGAACGACAATAATTAACGAGTAGATGCGCGGAGTTTTTCGTCCTGACAAGGCGGAGGTTATTATTGACCCGGAGGCGTACAGTTGTACGTCGAGGATTCGATGATGACCGACAACGCAGTCAGGGCGGAAAAGAACCGCATCGAAGGGATCAAGGATGATAAGAGTTAAAATTAGTGGCAATGAATCACTTGACTCACCATAGTTGGAAAGGATTTAAATATGATTACTGATGCTTATACGGACAGAAAAAGATCAGAGGTTATGACTGATACATGGGGACACTTAGCTCCCAAGAAAGAGATATGCTATAAGACAAGAATTGTCTATGCAATAGGCTGTTATGAGTCAGGAGAGTTGAACCCAACGCCTATATGCGTTGAGATAGACGGCTTGCCCGATTCCCCGTGGCTATACGAAGATATAATGGATTACTTGCAGACACTCGGCGAAAAACCACAAGGAACAATCTGGCGGTTTAATGGAGTTTACGAAAACAGACAATTTACTGGGGTCCATAAAGTGTTTTTAAACATGAATAATCTAAATGGTGAGTCAAGTGATTCATTGCC
>DRGS01000042.1 GCA_011053245.1 Phycisphaerales bacterium | reverse complement strand
GCTTCACTTGTTGTCGTCGAAGAGGATGGCGTCAGGGGATGTCTGATGGTTGATGAGTTGCTCGGGCAGCAGCAGGTAGTTATAAAAAGCCTCGGAGAGGGTGTTGGCATGGTCAAGGGCATCTCGGGTGCTGCGATAATGGGTGACGGCAGGGTCCGTTTGATCTTTGATGTACCGGGTTTGCTGAAACTTGCATGGGGCTAATAATATGTTGGAAACAATAGTGAATGATCTTGTTCTTTCCGAAAAGGAATTTAGAACCGTAAGCGATCTTGTGTACAAGCATTGCGGGATCAATCTCCATACGGGCAAGAAGGAACTCGTTCGCGCAAGGTTGGCCAAGCGTCTCAGGCTGCTGAAGATCAGGGCATTTTCCGAATATATCGACTATGCCATCAATGATCCGTCGGGTAAAGAGTTTACGATGCTAATCGATTCTTTGAGTACTAATCTGACCAGTTTTTTCCGTGAAAGCCAGCATTTCGATTATCTCAATCGTGTGTTCTATCCCGCTATGCTCCAGCGTAAAAGTGCGGCAAAGGATTTTAGAATACGGGCTTGGAGTGCCGGGTGTTCTTCTGGTGAGGAGCCTTATACCATCGCGATCACACTGCTTGACGTACTTCAGGGTCAGGGACGTTGGGATGTAAAGGTGTTGGCGACGGATATATCGACGAAGGTTCTTGGTATTGCCAAGAGGGGTATCTACGAGAAAAAAAGAGTCGAACCGGTTTCTCCGCAGCAGAAACAGAAGTATCTTTTGCATACAAAGGTAGACGGTCAGCAATGCTATGAAGTCAGCAATGCCCTCCGTGAAGTCATTACTTTTGGACAGCTTAATTTGATGGAGCAATGGCCGATCCAGGGGCCGATTGATTTCATTTTTTGTCGTAATGTCATGATATATTTTGACAAACAAACACAACAGCGGTTGGTAGGTCGTTATTGGGATCTGCTCGATTCGGGAGGGGTGCTGTTTACGGGTCATTCGGAATCTTTGACGGGTATCGAGCACAAATTCAAATACGTACAACCGACAATATACGCTAAACCGTAGGAGATATAGCAGTGAAAACGAGAGTTGTGATAGATATTTCAGATGCTAAGGTTTCAAGCGACCAAGCCGAGGTTCTGACGACCTATTCCTTAGGCTCATGCATAGGCGTTTCCCTTTATGATCCGGTTGCCCATGTTGGCGGTATGCTGCATTACCAGTTGCCTACTTCTACAATAGACAAACCCAAGGCGGCGAAGTATCCGTTCATGTTCGCCGATACGGGGATGGCGATACTGATCAAGAAGCTTCTTGCTATGGGTGCGGGTAAAAAAAGAATGAATGTTAAGATCGCCGGTGGAGCGAATATGGCTACGGGTCCGAAAGGATTCGATATTGGAAAGAGGAATTATCTTTCGATACGAAAAATACTATGGAAAGAGGGACTGTTTATCGATGCCGAGGACATCGGCGGGACATCGCCGCGGAATATGTATCTTAATATGGGCGATGGAAGCGTGACCGTAAGGTCTGTAGGATTGGAAAAAAGTTTATAAGTTCGTAAGGGTCGGAACGAATCGGTTCCAAAGGCTCTGAGACTTAAAAAGGGAGTATAAAATGTCATATAATATTTTGATAGTTGACGATTCGTCTTTGACGCGAGTAGCGATAAAGCGGATCATTGATATGGTAGATGTCGATGCCAAAGATATTTTGGAGGCTTGCAACGGCGTAGAAGCCCTTGATGTCCTTTCCAAAAATGACGTTGACCTGGTGTTGGCTGATCTGAACATGCCCGAAATGGGCGGTGTGGAACTGATCCAGAAGATGAAAGAATCCGACAATCTCGCGGGGATCCCGGTCATCGTAGTTTCAACGGAATCGAGTACCACGCGGGTTAAGGAGTTGGTAGAAGACGGCATAAAGGATTTTCTGCACAAACCATTTACGCCTGAAGAGTTTCGCGTGATACTTGCAAAAAATCTTGCGGTGTCCGAATAATCGAAAGTATAATTGAACGGGGATTTATCATGGCAGTTACAGAGACGAAAAATATAATTACAGGCGCCCTGACGCAGGCTCTTGAGAGGATGGCATTTCTCGATTCGATACCTTTCGAGGAACAGCCGGAAGTACCCTCTGTGGTCATAACGGCGGATATAGATTTTGCCGGTCCGATCTCCGGAACCATCAGAACGGCTGCGGGTATCGACTTTGCCCGTATGCTTGCCGAGAATATTTCCGGTCTTGAAGAGCTTACGGAGGCTCAGTGTATCGACGCCATGCAGGAGCTTGTGAATGTCACCTGCGGTCTTGTTCTGCCGATGATAGCATACGATAGGGCGGATGTTTTTGATATGACCGTTCCACATCTGACTCGTTCGGAGGACCGCTTGCAGTGGGTGGATTTTATTTCTCAGGATGACGTTACAGTTCTTGACGTCGAGGGTTGGCCCGTAGCGACGCGATTGATAGTGAAACTTCAGCAACCAGGATAATTTAATATGGCACTGGCGATCCAGGCAATCAAAGTACTCGTCGTCGATGATTCGGCGATCGTTCGTAAAATACTTACAGAAGAACTCAGTCGTGATTCGGCAATAGAAATTGTTGGAACCGCGCCTGATCCTTTTGTTGCGCGTGACAAGATACTTGCTCTGAACCCCGACGTACTGACACTCGATGTCGAAATGCCAAAAATGGACGGCATTACATTCCTCGGTAAGCTGATGGCTTCGAAGCCGATGCCGGTTATAGTTTTGAGCTCTCTTACTCCGAAGGGCGGAGATACGGCTATGGCTGCTCTTGAAGCAGGTGCGGTCGATGTGATGTGTAAGCCTGGTCCTGCGTATAGCGTAGGTGACGCTTGTGCGGCTCTGGCCGAAAAGATAAAAACGGCATCTCGGGCGAAGATCGTAAAACTTAACCGATCCGTGGCAAGTCAAAAACGACTGTCGATGGCGGAGACGACTAATAAGATATTCGCTATTGGAGCTTCGACGGGCGGGGTTCAGGCACTTACGGCGGTGATAACGCAGCTTCCGGCAAATGCGCCGGGGACGGTGGTTGTTCAGCACATGCCGGCGCAATTTACAACTTCGTTTGCTGGCAGGCTCAATAGTTTGTGTGCCGTAAATGTTAAAGAAGCAGCCGACGGCGACCGCGTTATTCCGGGTCAGGGTTTGCTGGCACCGGGTGGATTTCATATGCTCTTTCAGCGGTCTGGTGCGAACTATTACGTTAAGATCAAAGATGGTCCGCTTGTTTGCAGGCAAAAGCCGAGTGTTGATGTGCTTTTCAGATCGGTTGCGAAATATGCAGGCGTAAACGCAGTCGGTGCGATCCTGACGGGTATGGGTGAAGATGGCGCCGAGGGTCTTTTGGAAATGAAACGGCAGGGGGCACATACGGTCGCGCAGGATGAAGCTTCGTGTGTGGTGTATGGGATGCCGAAGGCAGCGGCGGATATTAAAGCGGCTGAACGGATTGTAACGCTCAATAAGGTCCCAGCGGAAATGATCAGATTCGCACAGGCGTAAATTGGGTTAATTTTGGTTTCCCCTCTGGGTGATCCCTGCTTAATGCATGCAGGGACAAGCTTTAGCGGTTTTGTAGATAGAACCACACCGGGGGGCCTTCGGGCTAATAGTACCGAAAAAAGCTCCGCGCTAAAATGAGGTTTGGAGATAGTGAAAAAATTGGCTTTGATTGGCTTTAATTGGGTTCGTTTGGGTTCGTTTCGTTTTGGTTGTAAAGCATTGTAAGTTACTTTATTGCAAGAGGTTGCGGTTGAATTTGGTTGTCGAAATTGGGTTCGTTTTCCATAAAAAAGGTTTTTCGGAAATGCGGGTTCTCCCGAAAAGGGTGAGGATTTTAGGGTGTTTGAGATTGGCTTTAAATTGGCTTCGTTTGGCTTCGTTTGGCTTCGTTCCGTTTTTGATTTTGGGGGATAAAGCGTTGTAAGTTCCTATGTTGTAAGGGGTTGCGGTGAATTTTTGGCTGTTTAAATTGGCTTCGTTTTTCATGTTTTTGTTTGCCGAAATCATGTTTTTATCCAGAAAAGGTGAGATTTTTGTAGTGTTTGTGGTGTTTTGCGGTGTTTCTGTTTTTTGTTGTTTTTTCATGTTTTTGTGCCCCTATACACATCTACAATCTATCCTGATTGTTAATTAGCCATTATACAAAGCTTCATATTATTTGTCAAGTATTTTTCTGTGAAATACGAAGAAATTTTATCCCGCCAAGGCGCGAAGGCGCAAAGGAAAGAGGGGATTAGGAATGTGCTTGACTAATTGGGGGTGAGGGATTAATATTTTGTGAGATTATCTATTCAGATCGTTTGATTCTTGGAGGCTTGTCGGTAAATGGCAAATGAAGAGGAGTTAGCAATGTTAAGGATAATGTGTGCGGTAAGGTTGGGGGTTCTTCTGTTTTGTGTGTTTGGTTGTTTTTCTGCGGCTGAGGCGGCGAGCGGTGAAGATAGGATACTTCTGGAATTAGCAGAGGAGAGATTTGGCTTACTAATGCCAGCAGAGAAGGAATTGTTTATTAGAGTTTCCAGAGGTGAAGGTGTCGACCGGCGCGTAAAACCGTTAGAAGGTAATGAATCGCTAAACGATCCTAACGAGGCAGAGAAATGGGGCAATGAACGTGTTATCAGATCGAAGTGCATAAAGTGGTTATGCATGAATCCAAAAGCGTCAAGATTGGTAACACATAAAGGTATTCAAGTCGCCGGTGTACGCTTTGAAGGTGAGCTTGATCTGAGTTTTGTAAAAATCCCGTTCCCATTAGCATTTCTGGAGAGTACTTTTACAAAAAAGATAGACTTGCAACGCGCTGAAGTTAGAGGATTATATCTTGACGGTACGCACACACGGGAAATTCGGGCTACCGATATTAAAGTTAATGGGCCAGTTTATTTACATGATGGATTTAATGCAAAAGGTAAAGTCGGATTTATTGGAGCAACAATAGGGGGTGATCTTAATTGCGTAAATGCCAAGTTTGACAACCCTGAAGGAACGGCTTTAAGTTGTGACAGGATTAAGGTCGAGGGCAATGTGTTTTTGAAAAACGGATTCAGTGCAAAAGGCAAAGTTCGTTTTTTAGGAGCAATAGTAGAAGGTACTTTTGACTGTAGTAATGGGAAGTTTAATAATCCTAAAGGAACGGCCTTGAATTGCGACAGGATCGAGGTCAAAGATGGCGTGTTTTTAAGAAATGAGTTCAAAGCAGAAGGTACGGTTTGGTTTTCTAGGGCAACGATAGGGACTGATCTTGACTGCGCAAATGGCACGTTTAACAACCCTAAAGGAATAGCTCTGATTTGCGATGGGATTGATGTAAAAAATGTGTTTTTGAGTAATGATTTTAAGGCAGTAGGTGAGGTTCGGTTTTTAGGAGCGAAAGTGGGGGGCAATTTTGACTGCCAAAATGGAATATTCAGCAATCCTGAAGGAATGGCCTTGAATTGCGACAGGATCGAGGTCCAGGGCAATTTGTTTTTGAGAAAATGGTTATGGGTCGCGGGAAAAGTTGACCTTACAGGTGCTAGAGTAGGGGGGTACTTTATCTGGGCAGGGTTTAAACCGCCAGAGGAGACAACGTTGGACCTGCGGGCGGCAAGGGTTGGGGTGCTGTGGGATGACGAGAGAAGTTGGCCCGAAAAAGGAAGATTGTTTCTGCATGGATTTGTTTATGATGAAATAGAGGACGACGCTCCGAGAGACGCGGGAAGGCGTCTTGAGTGGCTTGGTTTACAGGGAGAGTATAGTCCGGGGCCATACGAGCAATTGGCGAAGGTTTTGCGAGAGAGCGGGGATGAGGATGCTGCTAAGACGGTACTGGTTGCGAAGAATGAGGAGAAGGCAAAGCAAGATGATCTAACGGGTACTGAGAGAATATGGTATAAGTTTTTTGGGCCGATGATCGGGTATGGGTATCGGCCTTGGCGAGCGTTAAGGTATGTAGCAGGATTTATAGTTGCCGGTTGGATACTTTTTGGAATAGGAAGGTTGACGAAAGTTGTTACTCCGACGCATATGGATGCCTATAATGAAGATGGTGATATATCAGAGAATTATCCTAAGTTTAATTTTCTGGTGTATTCTGTGGATATGTTTGTTCCGCTGGTTAATCTACATCAGGCGGAATACTGGCTGCCTAATGCTAACAAGGGTTTTGTGATGTGGCCCTGGGGTGTTACGATCCGTTGGGGCGGATTCCTGCGAATGTATCTGTGGTTTCATATTGCCGCTGGTTGGGTGCTTACAACGTTATTGGTCGTTGGGCTTACTGGATTGGTTTCGAAGTGAGTGTATTGGATCAGGGAATCGCCTGCGGCCCTATTAGAGTTTTAAGGGGGTTCAAGGAGCTTACATGAAAACACTAACAGGGTAAATCCTACCTTTGGCGATGGTGTATAAGTTTTGATATTATTAAGTCTGCGAGTTTTTATAATGTATTATGTTTATGTTTTGCTGAGTGGTGTTGATGGCGGTTTTTATACAGGTTCAACGGGCGATCTGAAACATCGTGTCCAGGAACATTCGGAGGGTCTGGTGGAAACGACGCGAGATCGGCGGCCGCTGGAGTTGGTTTATTATGAAGCGTGCAATAGTCGTAAAGATGCTTGTCGTCGTGAGAAATATTTAAAAACGGGTGCGGGTAAGTGGTATCTTCGGAATCGTCTGCGTGAGCACCTTGAAACACTAACAGGGTAAGCCTTTGAGGGTTTTAGATGAGTACTGAGCCTAAGCATCTTGTTCGTGGTAAGGCTTTTCATAAGCTTATTCAGGATGAATGGGAGCGTGAGGCGGAAGGGGATATTCAGTGTGAGAGGCATATCATTAAACCCAACGGTCGCAGGGGGCGGGTTGATGTTTTTGTTAATGACGACGATGCTAAAAGCACTGTGGGTATTGTCGAGGTTAAGGGGACCGACTGGGACAGGATCGCGGAAAAGAATATCCGGCGAAATGTGCGGCGGCAGGTACGGCAGATATGGGGCTATATCGAATCTCAAATATTAAACGGTGAACATGTTGAGGGGGGCGAAGGAAAAGATGTGTGTCCTGGGATAATCTTTCCTAAACGGCCCCGAGATAAAGAACGAATGAAGGTGATCGAAGATATGTTTGAAGAAGAAGGGATACCGGTAGTCTGGCACGATGAGAGTATCGAAGAACGAAAAGGGCGCTGATGTTGAGTTCGGAATAGTAGTGGCGTTGGGGTCGCCTTCGGCCCTATTAGAGTTTTAAGGAGGTTCAAGGAGCTTATATGAAAACACTAACAGGGTAAATCTTACCTTGGCGAGATTGCGAAACCGTAGTGGTGTTTAGGTTTGCTTGTGTTTTTTCGGTGTCGTATAAGTTCCTTGGTTCGCGAGGCCCTGTTGCGGGGAACAGGGGGCTAAATGATTTTGGATCGCTTTGCGATGTTTATTTTAATTTTTCGGTGGGCACGGCCGGCCCTAGCATGCGGGTATGACATTTGTGTGCAGGGATGACATTTGTGCGCTGGCTTGAGGTGGTGTTTATGCCAGAGGATAAGCCTGTTAAACTGAGGGACAAATGATACTGAATGATTAGATCGCCGGTGGCGGAAGTTTTTTCTTGACAAAATGGTACGTTTTCGCTATTGTAATGATATACTCAACGCGTTTAAAAGCACATGCTTTTGGGTTTCTTGAAAACGTGTATGTCAGGAGGTGCGGATATTTCGAATCAGGTCAGTAAAGCTAAAGGGTGCAGGTCAAAACGCAGGTGGTTGGGGTGGTTTTTTCCGGTTGCTGGTTTTTTTGCATTGATCTGGTTTCTTGTGCGTGTTATCCCTAAGCCCAGTAGGGCCAGTTACCCTTGCCAGCGGGTTGCGGCGCCTCTGGCTTCGGGTTTTGTTGTGTGGCTGACCGGTCTTGCAGGTTCGGCTGTCTTTTTTCATAAGGCCAGGCGGCTTATCGGCAAGTCCCGCTTTGTGGTAGCTGGCATGTGTCTTATCGCGGGTGTCGCGGCGGTGTATTTGCCGATGTCGGTAAACGGGCGGTGGGCCCTGTCGGCAGAGTCAACATG
Organism: Phycisphaerales bacterium; assembly: GCA_011053245.1. Next base: position 7,079 of record DRGS01000042.1, on the reverse strand, counting down.
GTATGAGCCTTCCGATCCTGCTAATGTTCCGCTTGGCGACGGCAGAGGGATCAATCCTGGGCGTGTGGTCTGGGCATATGATCCTAACGCAACGAGTTGGAATGCGTCTTCCGGGTATTGGTGGCAGTCAGGCAATACCGATCAGGCGGTAGTAAGCCAAATGCTCTCCAATGCGATCTGCGATCTTGTCGGAGGAGATGTTGATTATCTACAGGCGTGGGACGCCCTTTTCAGGGATTTCAATCAGGCTCGCGCCAAAGGTGACATCGGCTATACAGCCGGTGAGAAGATCGCTATCAAGATCATAGGTTGGGGTAATGCCGCGGCATCTCATTCACAAAACAACAATAAATGTTTTGCGGCACCGCAGATCGCTTTGGCGCTGTTGCGGCAACTGAATGCCGCAGGTGTTGATGACAGTTTCATTACGTTTTATGATGCGACCTCGCAGATTCCGGACGCATTCTATATTCCATGCAAAGCGGAATTTCCGGATGTACACCTTGTTGAGTGGGCCGGCGGGGACGGACGAGAACAATATGTAAGGGATTGGAGTGCCGAGGTTATCTGGTCCGACGACCTTCAGGACCCAACTGAGCCGTTCGGGGGTAACGATACATATTTGCCGACTTGTGTTACGAATGCCGATTACATTATCAATCTGGCAAATCTGAAGGCACACTCGCTGGCTGGGATAACTACATGCGCAAAGAACCACTTCGGCAGCATCTGTACGGATTCGGATTGGGGACAGCCGTTCGGTCCTGAACGCGGGGCTCCGAAGGGTGCGGGCATTCATCCATATATCGCCGTGCATGATTTTGCGATAGGTGTACCCGACTGGGAATGTTACAGGCGAGATATGGGGACGTATAATGCACTGGTGGACCTGATGGGGCATGATGATCTTGGCGAAAAAACGGTGCTCTTTATGATCGACGGTCTCTATGCGGTTAATTATCAAGGCTGTCCGGTGGCGAATAATACCAAGTGGGTATCCGAGCCTTTTAATAATGACTGGACGAATAGTATTTTCGTTTCTCAGGACGGTGTTGCGATCGAGTCGGTTGCACTGGACTTTTTACGGAATGAGCCTACGATACAGATACAAAGCGGCGATGAGATGATCGGAGCCGGGGATACCGTCGATAACTTCCTGCACGAGGCAGCTTTGGCTAATGACCCTCCTTCGGAGACGTATTATGATCCGGAAGGTGACGGGACTGCGATGGCCAGCCTTGGCGTACATGAGCACTGGAACGATCCGATCAAAAGGCAGTACACCGGCAATCTGAAAACGGGCCCCGGCATAGAACTTATCCGGTCGCCGATGCTCAAAGGCGATATCACATCAGCGGGCGTAGATGTAGAGGACCTTGCGATTATTGCCGCGTTCTGGCTGAGCGAAAATTGCGACAGCGCCAATAACGGCTGGTGCAGTGGAGCGGATATAAACCATGATACGAAAGTGAATATGGAAGACTTCGCGGTACTGGCCGGGGACTGGGGTATTGGTATCGCAGAATGACTGGAGAGGCTACATCATGCCGCCCTATGGGGCTTTGTTCGACCCTTTCCGGGTCGTTGGGTTGTGGGTGTTCTTTATACCCCGGATTTCGCTGCGCTGCATCCGGGGCTACCATTGTTTAAGCCCTTCGGGCTTTTGATGGGATGTGGCAATCGTTGTTTCTATGGTGCGAGGAAGATGTCGTTTTCGTCGGTTGGTAATTCTGTTCCGCAGTAAGTGTCTTTGCCTTTTACGGTGAAGATGTCGTCGTTTAGGACTATTCGGTTGTTGTTGAACAGTGCGCTTCCTCCGCTGAAGAGAACGTTTTGGCCTCGGCCCTTATGGTTTCTGCTCATCATGCTTTTCATCTCTCTTGTTAGCATGATCTTTGTGAATTCATCCGATGAATCCAGCGAATTTCCCTTGGTGGTGATGTTTTCGAAGATGGGGTTGCTGTCTGCCATGAAAGCGGTGAGGCGTCCGGATCTTTGTCTTTTTACGGCTTCGTCACACATTATCATTAAACTATAGTTTACGTTGTTCCTTGAAGGGAAATCATTCAGGGCTGCAATTTCTTTGGTAGTGATGTCGAGCGGTTTCGATCCTTCTCTGCCGGGACATGAAAATTCGGTTCCATTGAGATAATCATTCTTTACGAGCAGCCAGATATGGCGGGTGTTGGACTGGTTTTGCTTGCCCTGGTCGCCGATCTTCCACCATGGGTCGCCTGCTTTGATCGATACGGAAGGGAGGAAGCCGTTGTTTCCGGCAGTATAAGTGGCCATTGCGCTGCCGACTTTCATGAGGTTGGCGGTGCATTTTTGTTTCCATGAGTTTTGCCTCATATTTGAAACGGCTGGGTAACCCAAAAATAGCACCAAAGCCAGCATTGCGGCCATGGCAGCGGTGTTGGTTATGCTCTTCCAGAATGTTCGGTTGGTGGTCGCTTTTGTAGAAACCGGCGGGTTGTCAGATTGCTCGTTTAGAAGGTTCTCTAAATACTGCTGGGCCTGTGTTTCGACGGCTGCGTGCTTGAGTCTTGCGACAGTAAGCGCAGCGAGATTATCGGGGCAAGGCTCATACTTGACCGCATCGAGGTTCGTGAGAGTGTCCGCAAGATCAGCGTACAACTTAGCCGCTTCTTCGTGGTCGGCGATCAAATCGCGCCCGCGGTTGATATGCTCATCAGTTCCACATCTAAAGTAAAAGTCCAAGATTACTTCTTTATCTTCTTTGCTTAGATCGCTCATGTTCCCTCATCGCCCTGATTAGCTGCTTTCCATTTCTTGGTAAAGTGCGCTACCGCTGTATGCAAGCGGCTCTTAACCGTTCCGATTGGTATACTGAGTATCTCCGCCATATGTTTGTAAGAAAATTGTTCAAAATAGGCTAAAATTAAAATTCCTCGAAGATTTTCCGGCATATCCGCTACAATCTGCCTTACTCTTTGGGCGGTTTCTGCGCTCGAGGCTTCCTGATCGGGTGTAATATCGTAGGAAGCAAAGAGATTAAGTACATCGTCAATGGACACATCGCTCGTGTCCGCTATTGCTCCGAGGCTCATTGAAGAGTGTCTCTGCATCTTTCGCAGTGCATCTTTGGCTTTGTTTGCGGCGATCGTGAAGAGCCATGGCCGCAAGGGGCGTGAGAGATCGAATTTTTCCCTACTATTATAAAGCTGCAGGAAAGTTTCCTGAAAGACGTCCTCAACGAGATCCTGACGGTTCAGAAATCGCCTCAGGAATGCGTAAAGTGGGTTTTTGTAGCGATTTACGATCTCAGTAAAGGCGTCCGCGTCGCCCTGGAGGTATCGCCGAAGCAACTCAGAGTCAGAATGTTCAGTAGATGGGTCCATTTCAAACTCCAGTGAAGCCTAATTGCTAATTTTTACAACTCTATTATAACCCTATCAGTTGGGCTTTGTAGGAAAAAATATATTATTCGGCGTCATCTTCAATAACTGTCGCCGATTCGATCGTTACGGTATCTTTCGGGACGTCGTCGAAACCGTCTTTGGTTCCTGTTTTTACGGCTGCGATGGCATCGAGAGTTTCCAATCCCTCTGTGACCTTGCCGAATACGGCATAACCGGGGTTGCCGGGGCCGGTATAATTCAGGAAGTCGTTATCGCTGTGGTTGACGAAGAACTGGGCCGTTGCGCTGTTGGGGTCATTTGTTCGGGCCATTGCGAGTGTTCCGCGGTCGTTCTTTAGACCGTTTGAAGCTTCGTTCTTTATTGTGTCGCGAGTCTTTTTTTGTGACATATCGGCGATAAATCCTCCGCCCTGTACCATGAAGCCGTCGATGACACGGTGGAAAATAGTGCCATCGAAGAATTTATCGTTTACATATTGAATGAAGTTTGCGCTGGTTATGGGGGCCTTTTCTTCGTTAAGCTCTATGGTCATATTCCCTTTGCTTGTTTTTAGTTCCACATTCGTTGGCATATCGTATTCCTTAATAAGATTTTGATATCTATCTTAGTCGCGTTGCTGATTTTATTATTATCGGTTCTACTGGGACGTTGCCCATGCGGCCACGTGTGGCGGTGGGCACAGCGGCGATGGCGTCAACAACACTCATGCCGGAGACGACCTTTCCGAAAACGGCATAGCCGGGGCTGTTAGCTCCCCTGTAGTCGAGATTGAAATTGTCCTTGTGGTTGATGAAGAACTGGTTGGTAGCACTGTTGGGGTTGGACGTGCGGGCCATAGCAATCGTTCCACGGAGGTTCTTCAGGCCATTGGATGCTTCGTTTACGATGGGGGCATTTACCGGTTTTTTGGTCATGTTCTCGACGAAACCTCCGCCTTGTATCATAAAGTTTGGTATTACGCGGTGGAAGATGGTTCCGTTATAGGTTCCTTGCCGTGTATAAGTCAGGAAATTTTCTACTGTGATCGGTGCTGCCGTTTTGTTGAGTTCGAGGACGATGTCGCCCATTGTGGTTTGGAGTTTTACTGTGACGAGAGATGCTATTGGCTTGGGGGCAGGGGTTGGTGTCGGGGTTGGTACCGGGGCAGGTTTTGCTGCCTTCGGCTGAGGGGCAGGTGCGGATTCTTTTGCTGGGGCCTTTTCCTGCTCGGTTGCCGGGGCGGTCTTTTCTTCTTCACAGCCGATGAAAAATGTTGCGGCTGCCAAGGTCAGGATCGCAAGCGAAATTGAGAATAATTTTCTGTGAGTCATGATTTTTACCTTTCAAAAATAATTTTATATTGCTTATAACGCAAAATTTGCTCTTTCAGACTTAATATAGGGTAGTTTCGGCGAAAAAGCAAGACTTTGTGTTTTATCTGAGGGCGGTTCGCTGCTGTAGGCTTTGCGGAGGTGATTGGTGAGGATAATCAGGCGGCAGACAATCACCCATCCAACAGAGCGAAAATAAGCCCTATGACCCCAAGAGCAATTATCACCACGCTTACAATTCGTACCAACTTAATAGATACGGCAATACTAAACGATTGAATATTACCCTGTGAGCAAAATGGAAATATAAACAACACTATTCCCATTGAAGCAAAACTTCCAATGAATACATAACCAAGTTGATAATTATTATTGCCATGCCAAAGGTCTGAAGCAACTGCTGACACACACATTGTGAGGAATGATACGCCCATGAGGATCATAAATAGACGTCCATGCCGGCGGGAATAATCGTTGAACTTGCGAAACTTTTCCTCATGCTCGGGGCAAACAAAGGTTTTGCCCTCTTGCAGAGGTAACCAAATCTGTCCTTTATTTGGAACCATGACTTCTTTTACCTGCTCGTTTTGTTTATAGCACCAAATGCATTTGGGCATCATACTTTACCTTTCTGCTGAACAGCAACAATAGAGCCTTCAGAATCATGTTCCAACTTTATTTAGCAACCTTTTTTAAGACATAATATACGGGCTTCATCCCACGGATAGTAACATCTCCGCTCAGCCATGGGTAAAAGAGGTACATGTCGCCATCAATTGATTTTATATGATACTGGGCTTTTGTTTCTCCGTCAGCCGTATATATCCAATTCTTAGTCCATACAGAGGACTCCGAGGTTCTACCATTTTCCTTAAACGTAAGTTCTTTCAGAAAAAGTTCGCCTGCCCATCTTTTCTTTCCAGATTGAAAATCGTTAACATTTTTAACAGAGTCTACACTTTGCCACGTCCCAATAAGTTGAGGGTCGTTCTCGAATTCGCCAATGACCGCAACACCTTGGGGGGATTCGGGCATGAATTCACCCATAACAATATTTGTTCCAAGGATACTACTAAACAATGCTAAGATAATTACTTTGGAAACTATCTCAGCTAAGATCAAGCTTATTATGAATGTCACGATTGCTTTAGCGCCTTTTAGGTTGCAGGAAACTGCGTAAGCTTTGTACATCAACGCTACCATCCAGATCAGCATCAAAAGGGCAATTATCGTAGCTATGGAAAAGATGGCTGCATCTACAGGATTGATAGCCGCCTGCGCACTACCCTGGCCAAGTTGTGAGGTCAGATACTCTCCAAACCTGCGGTTTGCATCAGGCAGCATTACTAACGCGGTTATCAGTGTCGGCCAGCGGGACAAGGCTTGCGTTCCCAGAATGTCAATAAATCGCCACTGCGCTCGTGAAACAATTAAGGCCGAAAAAAACAAGAACAAAACCATACACAGCCAATCGATCAGGGTTTCTGCAAAGAACAACCATGCAGGTGCCTTCTGGCCGGTATGAACATCAAGAACTCCATCAAAATGCGTGTTGCTGAGCGAACCGAGAAATGCAGTTATCAAGATGATTGCCAAGCCTAAAAGAAGGGCCTTAGGACCAGCAAGCATTCTAAAGGGATTAAAAAGATATTGACCCAAAGAGACCTTGGGTTTGACGGTATGGTTGGTTGATTTTTCAATCATGGTTTTTCCTTTCTGATATTTTTTCAGGATTCTCTGCAAACTTAAGACGTTCTATTATTTCATCTAAACGGTTGCGAACCGTGGGGTAACTCAGTCCTAATAACTTTGCCATCTCTTTTAACGATCCGCTTGCTTTCATAAAATCGAGTACAAAAGCTTGATCATCAGGGCATAAACCGGCCAACGGCGGCAGCTCATATTGCCCTTGAATTTCCGTTTCACACTGCTCGCAGATGAGATTTTTAACCTTCAAGTGATCGTTACATGCCGGACACATTGTGGGCAATCTTTTCATAACTTTAGCTTCCTATCATCACAAGAACTTGTAAATATATAATACATATTCAATAATATTAACCTAACATTAACTATATGCAATAAAAAAATGAATTATTTTCAAATTTTCTGGTGCAATTCCGATATTTGCGGGCATCGTCGGTGATTTAGGGCAGTTAAAGGGCTTTAGTGCTTCCTGCGGCTTTTATGATGGTATCAAAAAAAAATTGAAATATCAGATTTAGCGTTACCAAAAGGGGGCTTTGGGACACTGGTATAGTGTAAAGGGCAAATAAAACAGGTTAACGACAACTTTAAATGGAAAGGAAATGGAAATGAAAAAGACGAATCTCTTAACAATGTTGGCAGTATTGGTAGTGTTGGGCATGAGCGGATTGGTAATGGG
>DRGS01000041.1 GCA_011053245.1 Phycisphaerales bacterium | reverse complement strand
GTTCGGTCAGATATTCATGCTCTACGATGACGCGGAGAAAGTTGCCGATAAAGTAATTGCAAGTTCGGCGCAGAAGGCTGCACTGATCGACTTTACCGATGATCGTAGCGTTCGCCACCGTCTCTTTGGTATTGCCGAACCGGCTGATATCGGGGCGATCATACAGATGATGGACAGCAAACAGCCGGTTATAGCCGACGGTCACCACCGATACGAAACGGCGTTGAACTATTGTTGCCAGAGTCAGAACCCTGCGGCTCAGTACCGCATGATGACCTTTGTTAATATGCGCAACGAGGGGCTGATCATACTTGCGACTCACAGGCTTGTTGCCAATTTAGCGGAATTTCATATTGACAAGCTTATCGTTCAATTAGCCGATTCCTTTGAGGTAGCTGGTTTCACATTTGCCGCAGACGATGAGAAAAAGGCGTCTAAGCAGAAGATGTTCGATACGATGAAGGATGATTTTGGCGCGGGCAAGAGTTCATTCGGTATCTATGCCGCAGATGGCAAATTCTATGTAGCGACTCTGAAGGACGCATCAGCGATGGACAGTGTTGGCGGCGAATTCAGCAGGGCAGCTAAGGGGCTGGACGTAAATGTGCTTCACAGCCTCATATTCGATAAACATCTCGGCATCGGAGAAAAGGAGCTTGCCGCTCAGAGCAATCTTTCCTATATAAAGGATATTGGCGATGCCGTCGACGAGTCTATCGGAAAAGTTGACTCCGGGGATAGTCAGGTGGTATTTTTTATGAACCCAACCAAGATCGAGCAGGTAAGGGATATAGCGGCGGCTGGAGAGAAGATGCCGCAGAAGTCGACGTTCTTCTATCCGAAGGTTTTTACAGGTTTGGTGATCAATAAATTATACTCTTAAGGGTAGTAAATGCCCGCGAGTAAAATGGTAACTATTTGTTAACAAGCAAGTTACCGCGGACGAAACGGGAATTTTCAATCGTGATCAGTATATAAGGCCCGTAACTAAAGGGCGTAAATGAATAAGTAGTTAAGATAAAGTACAGGAGTTTTAGAAATGGCAGACTGGAAAAATCCTCCACGATTGTTCATCCCGGGTCCGGTAAATGTTTTGCCGGAAGTACTCGACCAATTATCCAGACCGACGCTTGGCCACAGAGGCAAAGAATATTCGCAGATGCACGGCGAAACGGTGGCAATGCTCAAGAAAATACTCTATACCGACCAGAGCGTCTTTTTGAGTACGTCGTCGGCTTCTGGTATCTGGGAGGGTTGTATTCGCAACTGCGTTACGCTTGATGAGACGATCCTCTGTACGATGTGCGGTGCGTTCAGCGATAAGTTCCTTTCCGTTACGACATCCTGCGGGCGTAAGGCCGACGAGCTGAAAGTCGAATGGGGCCAGGCGATAACCGCCGACATGATCGACAAGAAACTTGCTTCGGGCAATTACAGTGCCGTTACCATGGTCTATAACGAGACGAGTACGGGCCTTACCAATCCGGTCTATGAGATCAGCGATATGCTCAAGGATAAGTACCCCGATGTTCTGGTGTTCGTCGACGCGGTGAGCGGTATGGTCGGTTTGCCTCTTCATTTTGATAAGCTTGGGTGGGATGTTGTTTTCGCTTCGGTTCAAAAGGCTTTTGCGATACCGCCGGGTTTGACGGTTTTCGCGGTAAGCGACCGTGCGATGGAAAAGAGCAAGACGGTTCCTGACAGGGGCTATTACTTTGATTTTCAGCAGTTCGCAAAGTCAGGCGCAAAGGACCAGACTCCGACGACTCCGGCGATCCCGCAGACCATGGCGTTGCATTACCAGTGCACCCGTCTGCTCGAAGAGGGCATGGAAAACGTGTGGGCAAGGCACGAGAAGATGGCCGAGTTTGTGCGCAGTTGGGCCAAGGAGAACTTTGCTTTGTTCGCTCCACAAGAGTATGCTTCCAATACGCTTACGGCTGTAAAGAACACTCGCGGTATCAACGTAGCCGCCACGATAAATGCCCTTCAGGAAAAGCATAACACGATATTCGGCAATGGTTACGGCAAGCTCAAAGAAGAGGTTTTTCGGATTGCGCACATGGGTGACATCTCCATGGACGACCTGAAGCAATTATTAGGCTGGATCGACGAAGAGATAAAATGAGAGAGTTCAGACATTATATCCTGACACCTTTTAACCTTCACCTGTATGGCGAAAGGAGAGAGGCTCAGCTTGCTAATGCCCGGTTGACTCCGGATGAGTGGATGGATCATCGGCTCGAATTATTCGGCACTTATACCTTGCCGTCGATAGCCGGGCAAAGCTGTAAGGATTTCACATGGCTGGTAATGCTGGATGAGAATACTTCGCCCAGGCATCGCAAGATCCTCGATGCTATGCAGTTTCCGAACTTGAGACTTTGCTATCGGAACACTGAGACGGGCAATACCAGTGTAATAAGTGAGTTTGAAAAGGGCGATTACGATCTTATCACGACACGGATCGATAACGATGACGCTTTTCAGAGGGGATTTGTTCAGTCGGTTCAGGAATGTTACCGGCGTAAGGCCGAACGCGACAAGCCTTGGGCGATAATTCTTCCTTACGGGTATATACTCGATGCAAACAGCGGGCAGATGTTCTTTATGGAGCATCCGGCTAATAACTGCCCTACAATGGTGGAAGATTCACAGACACCGAAAACGATATGGAGCATTAAACACATTCAGATTCCGCAAACTTTGCCTACCGAGTACACTTGCGAGAAACCTTCATGGGTTATGATTGTTCACGGTCAAAATATATCGAATCAGATGATTTACGGCGGAACAATCAAGGTTCATTATGACAAACCGCTGCCTCTGTCGCTGTTAGCCGATTTCAATATCCATCTTCAGAGCGTTCCAAAGTTCTAAGTGGCAGTTCTATCTCAGCATCCACTGTAGAATCCGGTAAATCGCCGCTTCCGGTGTCTCTGCGTGCTGATATCCCCGCTCATAATTTTTTTTCTGCCCCTCCCAGTGCCATACAGTTGTCACTCGTCTGGATGACATAATTCGTTTCGTGGTGCATTCCTGCTATAATAAATTTGGACGAAAACAGTATTACAACTTAACTAATCTTGACCCGATCGCCGGGATTGCCGACCTCTAAATTGGCAGCGGCTACTGTTGCCGTGTCCACCCTGGCATCGGGTTTTTTATATGTATGGGGGAAGTGATGAAGAACATCGATGGAGATATCGGAAGTTTTGCAGGACAGGATCGCAACGTAAAATATGCCGCTGGTTTATGGGCACAGAATTTATGGTCAAGATGTGACCGAAGCCAGAGTCTTAATATTCGCCGGCTTCACTATTTTGCGCTTACTCAGGAGCGGTGTTTCAAGCCTGACGGCGTTATGTACCGCAATACTACCGAGGATATTAACTATCTTCTCCAAGCCTGTTATACGGCGGGAAGGCTGGGTTTGCTGCACTATGATGTTTTTGTGACGAAACCATATTTTCTTCATTCGACTATGCGTCTGGCTCCTGCTGGACAGAGGTATCACTGGCAGCATCTTTTGATGCGACGGATCGAAATTTCGTGCAGACTTCACATCAGAGCGATACTTTCTACGTTCAGCTCCGTCCATGCCGAGATATGGGTGGAGAACTCTACGGTTGCCGAACTGCTGGAGCCTGTGGCGCGAACTTTCAATGTCAATCTTATCGCAAGCGACTGCGAGATACCTCTTGCGGAGGTATGGCTTTTCATCAGGCGTATTGCCAATAGCGTCAAGCCCGTTCGGATATTTTATATAAGCGATTATCGCAAACAGACGCTGGATGCCGCCGTTCCGGTCTGGCGAAAGGCGAAGTCATTGCTCTACCAATACAAGCTGATGTCAAAGCTCGATATCGAAATTGAGCATCTGTTTCTTAGCAGTGACCAGTGCAGGCGATTTGATCTGCCCGGTGCCCCACGAAGCAGCGAATGTAAGGACGGCGATGCAGCCGATCATGTGGAGTTGGAAGCCCTTGAAGTTGCCCGGCCCGGATATATCAGGCGGATAGTTTGTGAGCAACTGAAAAAACATATCGATATTCGCTCGCTTGCCGAATCCCGCAGACTTGCCGAAGGGATCGGTTATGACCTGATCGGTAGTTTTAGTGACATCTTAGAGAGTAACACCGGCCTTACGTTACTGCTGACCGAACTGGAAAAGCCACTGCCGAACACAGGTTAACTGGCGGATGCGATGCATTGGTTCTCAACACCGGCTCAGCGGTGAAATAGGACTTCAAATACCCCCAAGGAGACTCGAACTCCTGTTACCGGGATGAGAACCCGGCGTCCTAGGCCACTAGACGATGGGGGCGATATTTAGTTTTTAGTCTTCAGTCTTAAGTTGAAATGACGGGAGCTACACTATTTTATCAACTTAAAGCTAAATTAGCGACGGGTGGACTCGAACCACCGACCTCAGGCTTATGAATCCCGCGCTCTAACCAGCTGAGCTACGTCGCCGAATATACAATTATAAAAGAAACATACTCAATTCATATGTCAAATTCGTAAATAAAAACTGCCCACAACCATCACCCGCTGTCGTGGGCAGTCCATCACCACTCAGGGACTATTTTACACGTCTATATTAGCCTGTCAAGGGGGAATCTTTACTTTTTTTGCATTCCAAAATAGCTGAAAAAAAGCCAGGTTCCAAGACTCGGAACCTGGCTCCGGAGGAGGGTGATGAAAATCTCATATCGAACGCCCTGAAAAAATATGCCCCAGACACCGCTGCCCGTTATGCAAATCACGCTTTTCAGGGCATTTCAGCATACAAATGAGCAACCAGTATATACGACGAATGAAAAGGGCTTTTGTTGCAGTGTTTTTTGAGAATTTTGAAAAAAATTACATTTGGTTCCCTGACTAACAGGTAGTATTTCATTGCAACTATTGTTTTGTCCTGAAAACAAGGACTATCGAGACTTACTTTCAGTTTTCAGGGGTCTCTATCCACAAAAAAAGAGCCAGATCTCATGAAACCGCGAAACCTGGCTCCGGAGGAGGATGATGACTTCAATAATACAACAAGATCCAACCCCTGAACCTATACTATAGTATGACACACTTATTCATATAAGCAAATTTTTTTGAAAATAAACTGGCCATATCTAAAAATATTGCGAAATAGGGCGATATTTGCTTGCAATAATGGATTCATCTATGTATAAGGGTGCTTCAGTACAGATGTAAACACTTTAGGGGCGATTAGCTCAGCTGGCAGAGCAGCTGACTCTTAATCAGCGGGTCGTGGGTTCGAATCCCCCATCGCCCATAACTTAAACCCTTGTGAGTACAAAACTTGCAAGGGTTTTTCTTTTTTTCCTGTTATCACCAAACCCCGGTCTTGTCTTATACTTGTCTTTTTCGGGTCAGCGTTTAACAGCTTGCCCCACTCATTACTGAGTTCTATGCTAAAAGAATACAGTGGTGGAAATGCATCAGATTCAATGTCCGAATCAAGGTAAGGCTGCCTTGGTTCATGGTGATGGGGCCATCTAAAAGCACTTGGGGAAGCGATAGAAGTAACCGGCCGCCTTCATTAAGCAATGGTAAATTTCCACCTGCTGTTTCCATAAAATGAATAACACAAATTAAAGTCAAAATGCTATAGGATACTTCCAGGACAAAACAAGTAAAAACAAGTCAGTCATGAAGAACGTGTCAACTGTTCCACTTACCATCTTTTGTCGCGAGTTTCGAAGTGATTGAATTTAGATATCGCTGGTTCTCGTCACGGTAGCGACTTGGACTCATTCCGGTTATCTTGTGGAATTGTTTATTGAAGTACTGCGGGTCACCGATGCCAACGGATCTACCTATTTCATAAATAGTTAGTGTGGTAGCAGTTAGTAATGATTTTGCTTTGTCGATTCGTCTGTGTAAAATATATCTGCTTATCGTAGTTTCATACTGCTTCTTGAATTTTTGGGATAACGTGTTTGGGGCAATGTTTGCCTGTTCGGCTAGTAAGGCAGTGGAAATCGGCTCATCGAGCCTTTCATCGATCCATGATAGCAATTGCTCCCAGTCAAAGCTGCTGCTGGAGCGTTTATTCTTTCGAACTAAATTTGACGGAACAGAAATCGATATAAGCAGTGCTTTGAGCCTGTACCTTGCCTCAAGGCTCATAATGTCCGTTGCTTTGTTCGTTCTCAGGTTATTGAATAATGAGCTAATATACTTGAACTGTTCACGAAAAAACAAGCTGTTTACTCCCAAGGGAGTATAGACCGGTATTTTAACTGCCAAGTCTTCCTGCGTTGGGGTATCATTAAAGTGGACGCACCAGTGTTTGCCTGGTTTGTCAGTGGATAAGCTATAGACACTTCCGCTTTTTATGCAAGTTATATCGCCCGGTCTGACCCTGAATTCCTCAGAATCAATCCTTATGGAGGCATCGTAATCATAAAGATGAATCGAGTCGGTAGGATTGCAGTATGTGAATTCAAATGTAGGATTAACCAGCGGAAATTCGCCGACCCGATCAATTATTGGAAGCTGAAGTTTACTTATCTTTAATTGCATATCAGCAATATACCACGATACGTAAAAAACTTCAACTAAAATATTACCATATATCGTAGATTTACCCAATTGACAGTTTAAGTGATATTGCGGTATAATTTGAGCTATGCTTATTATAGTAGGCTTTAGTAGCATCTGATATAAAGTTCGAGCTAGTACAAAAAATGGTTTGTTCTTGCTTATAAGATAGCTACACCTTAATGACTACTGTTCTTATCCTCGATAAATTTATATTTTAAAGGTGAATTAGGACTTATTGATGACACATAGAGAGAGAATAAAATTAATATTAGCCGGTGAACCGGTTGATCGCTGCGGCCTTTGGCTCGGGAATCCTCACGAGGAGACCCTTAAAATCTATTGCAACTATTTTAAAGTAAATTCCGTCGAGCAGCTTAGAGAAGTTCTCGGCGATGATATTCGGTGGATCAGGCCAGACAGGATCGGCAGTTACTATCATGACCCAACGGGCAAGACCAGTTTTGACAGGGGATTTACCAAACATACTTTTGGTCAACCCGGGCCTCTGGCAGATTGTGAAAGCGTAGGTCAGGTTGAAGAATTTCCCTGGCCTGACCCTGAGTACCTAAGGTTCGATGATTGCCTGAAAGTTCTTGAACAGACAGGTGACTATTACCGCATGGGCGGTTGTTGGACGGATTTCTTTCATCAGGTGGCAGATCTTTTTGGGATGGAAGAGTATTTAGTGAAAATGTTCACTAATCCAGATGTGGTGCATGCAGTGACAGATCGAGTCTGTCAGTTCTACCTTGCTGCTAATGAAAAGTTTTTTGAATTGGCTGGCGATCAAATTGACGGATTCTTTTTTGGTAATGACTTCGGAACCCAGCTTGATCTACTTGTGAGGCCGGAGCAATTTGACCAGTTTATTTTGCCATGGTTTAAGAAATTCATCGAACAGGGTCACAGGCATAATCATCAGGTTATTCTGCACTCCTGTGGTTCGATTCATAAAGTTATTGACAGGCTGATAGCTGCCGGTGTGGATTGTCTTCATCCCTTGCAGGCGAAAGCTGCAAACATGGACGCTGAAACTCTTGCAAAAGATTTCAGAGGCTCTGTTGCATTCATGGGTGCGGTGGATACACAGGATCTGCTGGTCAACTCTTCGCCGGAAGAGATCAAAGCAGAGGTGAAGCGTTTAATGGAAATTCTCGGCCCTCAATTTATAGTCAGCCCGAGTCATGAAAAAATACTGCCTAATATACCACCTGAAAATATCGAAGCAATGGCGGATGCGGTAAAAGGTAATTGAAAATATTAACATGGAAGGACTATGATGAAAGAAATAGTATTGGCAGTTTTTGTATTTTTGATGATGGCGGTATCAACGTTTGCCGCTCAGCAGTGGGATTCCAATCAGGACGGCTGGGTTGTTTTTGATGAGTTTATGAGCTATTACGAAAAAGAGTTTAACAGGATCGATGCCTACATAGGTCAGGAGGATCAGGGGCAGATGAGCGGATGGTACATAATGGGCGCGATCGGTCTTTTCCAGACGGACGGCGGATGCCGCGCAGAACCGATCTATGAAATTGGAAGTCCGCTGTTTGAAAAGGTCGTCATTGATCTGGGGCGGAGATATGGTCGCGGGAAAACCTTTACGATAGAGGCGAAGAATGCCTTCCGCAAAAACAAATACGTTCAAAAAGCCACACTTAACGGTAAGGCTTTGAATAGATTTTATTTTCCGGCCAGTGAATTGCTCAAGGGCGGATCGTTAGTATTGGGGATGGGCGATACGCCTGATAAGAACTGGGAAATAGTTATTGATGATTAGTCTGGATATTGAAAATTACGTGCAATTGGACTGTATGCGCAAAATATACCACCGTCAGTGAAAAAGTACCATGGAGACCGTACCATATATAGTGATTCTCTCCAATTGTTGTTTTAGTAGCATTGTGTTATATTTAAAATATGATCATTATGGCAGATTTTGGTGGCACCCGCATAAAGCTGGGTGTGGTAGAAAATGGAATAGTTCGTGCCCATAAGGCGATTGATTCATATTCCGGCTTACCATTTTCTAAATGGATTCATCTCTTAAAGGATGATCTACGGGGACTTTGTTCAATGGTCGGGGTGCGCCTTTTTGAAGTTGAAGCAATGGTTTGGGCTCTTCCACTGTTGATCGATTTGGAGCATCGCCATGCGACTTGCAGCTTTGGTAAGTTTGAAGATACTATGCAAAGTAACTTCTGTGAGGAAGTGGAAAAGGTGATCGGCATTTCTTTGTTGCTGGAAAACGATGCACGTGCCGCTTTGATTGGAGAATGGCAGGCAGGCTCGGCTCGCGGCAGAGACAATGTTGTTATGGTCACACTTGGCACAGGCATTGGAACAGGAGTGATCTTTGATGGCAAACCTATGCGTGGTCGAAGCGGTATGGCAGGGAATCTGGGAGGCCTTTCAATTACGCACATGGGCTCAGAGGGGTTTAACGGCAGGCCGCCCGGCTGCATTGAGAGCCATGTTGCCACATGGGCCTTGCCCAAGAGAGCTCGGCGGATGGAAGGTTTCAAAAACAGCTCATTATCCAGCGAACCTGACATAGATTATTTGGCGGTTTTTACACATGCTAAACAAGGGGACGCCTTAGCTTGTATATTGCGGGATAATGCATTTCAAGCCTGGGGTGCACTGGCCCTGAATATGATACAAGCATACGACCCTGAGTGTGTTATTTTTGGAGGCGGAGTCATGGCAAGCGAAAATGAGATACTTCCTGCGATAAAGGACTTTGTCAGCGATCATGCTGTTCAGTCTGGTGGTCCGGTTGAACTTGTGGCAGCTGAATTAGGCGATCATGCAGCTTTGATCGGCGGCGAGTGGATTTGGAAGACGAGAGTAAAACGGGCACCGTTGCATAAACATCCAAAGATTAAAATCATTGAATCTCAAGGGAATAAATTTTTGATTAATGAGGAAGGTGATGCAAAGCCAATTAACTCATAAATAAGACTCACAGGACTC
This sequence comes from Phycisphaerales bacterium, assembly GCA_011053245.1. The sequence continues at coordinate 11,070 of DRGS01000041.1, read as the reverse complement.
ATTTAGTTTTTTATCTTGTCACATGCTGCGGATAAGTTTTTGTGTCCGATTCTTTGAATTTGATGGAAGTTTATATGAGGGCAGTTATTGAATTGCGGATTCCGATGCCGATTGTATATGATGCTGAAATTATTAGAATCGAAAGGATAGAATAGTGTTTAGGGAAACCGTGACAAAGAAATAGAGTTTAGTGTTATAGAACTGAAGATATTTAAAAAGAGGCCTGCAGAAATGAAACGAAATGGATTTACACTCATAGAATTATTGGTAGTTATCGCCATAATCGCTTTGCTCTTGTCTATCTTAATGCCCTCGCTTCAAACGATTAAAAAAATTGCTCAGGGTGTCGTTTGCAGTAATAACACTAAAACCCTTTCTACGGGGGCGGTTTTATTTGCTCAGGACAATAACGACGCTGTTCCTAATTCCAATCTTAGCAAAATAGAAGATTGGTACGATGAGGAAAAAGACAAGAATAAAAATAGATGAGAACACAGTTTGGCTATTTAAGTGAAGCTCCGCAAATTACAAACCATAAGGTTGCTAATAGATGTGGACTGCAAAAAAAGATTGGAGTTATTTATAACGAATTTCATGAAGCCTAAAAATCGCAAAACTAAACTGCACGCCAGGGTTGCCAATAAAATCACTTTTAGCCTGTGCTTGTTTTTAATTCCGCTCTTGTCTATGTCTTGTTATGATCAGGTTGGGGAGAATCTGGCACCGCTTGCCTCGGTCAGCGGACCAGGTAAGGATTTACAGGCAGTTGTTGATGGCGTAAAGCAGCAAGATGGAGTAGGCGAATGGATTGGCGGCAGTCGGTACGGCTGGACTGGGAGGATCGGTCTGCCGAAGAACTTAGAGCTTAAATGGCAGGCTCCGCAGAAAATCAATAAGGTGGTTATCTATGATCGACCTACGCTAAAGGAACACATGGGAGCCTGTACGCTGACGTTTAGCGATGGTTTCAGGGTGGACATCTATGCCATTGCCAATGATGGTTCTGCCAAAACCGTGGTTTTTGAACCTCGCACGGTTACCAGTATGAGGTTGGACGGAGTTGACGGTGTTGGTGAGAAAATAGGCCTTTCTGAAATCGAGGTCTATTACGATCCATCAGAACAATCCGACACAAAAAGCAAAAAAAAATTCACCGATTTCGTTTCATACGTTGATCCGACTATCGAGACCAGTCGCGGCCGCTGGTTTTTCTGTACACCAGGCAGTCGCCCATTTGGTATGGTCAGCGCAGCAGCCTATACCCGCAACAAGAACGGTGGCGGCGGCGGGTACAATTATAACAGCACCGAAGTCCTTGGGTTTGCCAATATTCACGCCTGGATTATGTCCGGCATCAACATCATGCCGACTACCGGCCAGATAAATCCAAATCTCGAAGAGAAAGGGTGGAAATCGAGCTTTTCGCACGACACTGAAATTATAGAGGCCGGTTACCACAAGCTATTTCTCGATCGATACCAGACGCAGGTGGAATACACCACGACAGATCGTGTGGCATTCTATCGTTTAAAATACAACAAAGCAACTGAGGCCAATTTCCTGCTTCAGTTGGGCGGATATGTAGGAAATGTCAGTTATGTCGATGGTAAGGCACGCGTTGTCAGTCCTAATCAAATCGAAGGCTCTCATGGTATGACTGACCGTGTCTGGGCAGGACCGGAGCTGAACCATGTCTTTTTTGTTATGCAATTCGATCGACCGTTCCTTCGTATGGACGGCTGGAAAGGGGGCCAGCAAAAACTCTGCGATATTAAGCAATATTCAAATCCGATCCCCAAGGGCAGACTTAAGCAGGACAAGAGAAAATACATGTTTAAATACCTGCCGGAAGAACAGGCAGGTGTTTCTCTGGCCTATGATGTCGATGCAGGCGATGTCCTGCAGGTTAAGATCGGCATGTCATATACAAGCATCGAAAACGCCCGCAAAAACATGGAAGGAGAATGTGCGCACTGGGATTTTGACCGAGTCAAAAAAGAGTCCCGCCGTCAATGGAATGAGCGACTCGGAAGAATTGAGGTTAAGGGTGGCCAGGAGCAGACCAGGATTAAATTCTACACTGATCTATGGCATACACAACTGGGTAGGCATAAAATCGACGACTTGAGCGGGGACTATCCGACATATATGGGTAAGCAAAATTCTCAGGGCGCCGTTCCCCTCGTCATTAAAAGCGTTTCTAAGAAACAAGATGGGACACCAAGGCATCACATGTACAATCACGATGCACTATGGTTGACCATGTGGAACCTAAACACCCTCTGGGGGCTGGGCTGGCCGGAAATGCTGGATGAGTTTTCCGCTTCGCTTATGGAGTATGCCAGGACTGGCCAAAAACTTCCGCGAGGTCCCTGTGGTGGTGGCTATACCGGTATCATGACTGGTTGCCCGGCAACAAGTCTCATTGCGGCTACCTATCAGAAAGGTCTTCTGACCAAGGTTTCCCCGGAGGCGGCTTTTCAGCAGATGAAGAAAGATCACATGCCAGGCGGCATGATGGATGTTGACCGTGCTTATATCGAAAATGGATGGAGTCCGGGCAAAGCCGGCCGAACGATTCAGTGGGCCTTTGAGGATTGGGCGCTGGCCCAGATGGCGGCGGAATTAGGTAAAAACGACGATGCCGAGTATTTCCTCAATCGTTCTGTTGGGTGGCGAGCTTTGATACATCCGGAGATTGGTCTGGTGTTTCCAAAGAAAGCCGATGGCAGTTGGAAGCATACAAATCCACTCAGCCGTGATGGCTGGATTGAGGCCAATGCATGGCAGGGAACTTTTGGTGTTTCTCACGATATTAAGGGCCTGGCCAAATTGATGGGCGGTACCGAGCAACTCTGTAGGAAACTGAACTATGCGTTTAAAAAATCAGTGCCCAACGATTTTGTCTTCGGTTATATTAATGATTGCGTGAGCTATGCAAATCAGCCTGGTTGTTCAGCCGCTCATGTATTCAATCACGCTGGCCAACCATGGCTTTCGCAGAAATGGGTTCGCCTCGTCAGCAGGCAGGCTTATGGTGGAACTAACCCGAACATCGGATATGGTGGCCATGACGAGGATCAAGGGCAGATGAGTGGGGTCAGTGCATTGATGAAAATTGGGCTCTTCAGTCTGCGGGGAACCTGTTCCAAAGAACCGATCTACGAAATCACTGTCCCGGAATTTGATGAGATTACGATCGCACTCGATCCGGAGTATTATCCGGGAAAAACGTTTACCATCAAGACTTATGATAATTCAGATGAAAACTGTTACATCCAAAAGGCTAAATTAAATGGACAATCGTTAAATAATTGTTGGTTCTATCACAAAGATTTTGCAAAGGGCGGCTTGCTGGAATTATGGCTTGGCCCAAAACCCAATAAGAAATGGGGAAACCGACCCGAATAATTAATCGTGTAGCGAATACATATAACAATGATGACATATGAAAGGTGAAATTATGAAAAAAATAATTTTGTTGGTTTGTTTTTTCAGTGCTGTAAATGCGTTTGCCGCTCGTCCTGCAAAGCCGAATATTGTGTTGCTGCTGACCGACGATCTCGGTTGGCAGGATGTCAAATGTTATGACATCGATGAGCCGTCTCCGATGGAAACTCCGAACATCGATTCCCTGGCCGACAAGGGCGTGATGTTCTGGCAAGCCTATTCGCCGGCGCCGACCTGTGCACCTTCACGATGTGCTATTATGAGCGGGAACCATCCTGCCCGCGCACAGAAGACTCACGTCGTCGGCGGCGCACCCCCTCATCCGAATCACAAGCTTTATTGGAGGATGATGTCCCCTTGGTATAGCGGACGTATGCCGGCAGATGAAGTTACGCTGGCAAAGGTACTCCAGCAGAACGGCTATACTACAGGCCATAGCGGCAAATGGCACATGGCGATAGATCACCATTCTTTTCCGCAACCAGAAGATCAGGGGTTCGACTGGACACGCAGCACCCGCGGGGCCAGGGCCAGCATGAAGCCTCACAGAACGACAGGATTTGCTACGGCCAAAAAGGACGATACTTACCATTTGGATGAAAACGGTTTTCCATACCATCAAACCAGCGAAGACGCTTTAACTTTCTTACGCGAACAAAAGGACAAACCATTCTTCCTCTATTACGCAACCTGGCTTGTGCATACTCCTGTTCATACAAGAAGCAAAGCACTCCTGGATAAATACGCAAAAAAACTTGGGGTTGAACTACCGAAAGATTCCGAAGGGTGGAAAGGAAAGGGCCAGACCAATCCTTTCTACTGTGCGATGGTCGAAGAGTTGGATTACTATGTCGGAAAAGTATTTGACTATCTCGAACAAACCGACGACCCTCGCTGGCCGGGACATAAACTTAACGAAAATACCTATCTTATTTTTACCTCTGACAATGGTGGCATGGAGGGATATCCGGGTGAGATAATTACTGACAACTATCCGCTTGACATGGGGAAAATTTCCGCCATGGAAGGCGGTACACGTGTTCCGTTGATCATTACCGGCCCCGGCATCAAGGCTGGCGTCAAATCGGATGTTATGGTCAATGGGCTCGATTTTTATCCGACGATCCTGTCGCTTACTGGCTCAAAAAAGCCCGCAGATAAACATCTTGACGGCCTCGATCTTGCGCCTCTGCTCTTTAAGGACCCGACGGATCCGTCGTTGGTACGACAATCAGACGGTAAGGTTAGAGATACAATGGTTTGCCATTTTCCGAACACTGGCGCACTTGAAAGCACAATACGTATTGGGGGTTACAAACTCGTTCGTAACTATGACCATTTCAATCCGCATACAACTGAACTGGAACTTTATAAACTTTATGAAACCAAAAACGGAAAACAGCAACGGGTTGACATTGAAGAGGCTAAGAATCTAGCAGACATAATGCCCGAAAAAACTGCCGCTATGAATCTGCGTCTGACAGAAATACTAACAGAAATGAAAGCAAGTTATCCTTATTATAACCCGCATTACAAAAATTCTTTGCCAAATAAGGAAAAGGTTTGCACGGTGACGACCCACAAGCAGCGGGGCAGTACCGTTGAATTTACATACAAGCAAAACGGAGCCAAAGTCCTCCGGGCAAATCTATTATATACTCTCAACGGCGGCCAAAGATACGAAGAATGGTTCCGCCAACCGGCAAAGCTGACCGGTGGCATGAAAGTGTCGGCTCAATTACCGAAGGGAACAACACATTATTTCATCAACCTGATCGATGAAAACAATTTCCTTCGCAGTTATCCCGAGGTAGTGCAGGAAAACCCTAGATCTAAATATTCGCAATCGGCACTAGCTGTTTCCGCAAAATCTGCCGCAAGCGGTCCGAGGAAGTGATATGGTTAATACGCCGACATGGCCAGAAAAAATCATTGGCCGAAAAAATGAAAATGAAATAACTAAAGACGAACACGAAAAAAGTTGTAATTTAGAAAGGGAAATCATGAACAAGATTCGCGGAATTAAAGTTGTTATCGCAGTAATGGTATTTTTCACGGTAGTTAGCATTGGGTTTGCTGAAGAGATGGATTCGATGTGGGGGTCATCGGTCGCCAAACTACGTTCCGAAGATGCCCAGAGAGGCCAGCTCTTTGCTGACGGTAATTATGCCATGTTCATTCACTGGGGTGTTTACTCGCATCTCGGCAATAAAGTTGATGACAAAACCTACTACGGCATTGGAGAGTGGATAAAGCACGAAGCTATGGCGGGTATCTCTGATGACAGGTATAAATCGATCGCTCAGCAGTTCAATCCAGAAAAGTTTGACGCCATGGAAATTGCTCAGCTTGCCAAAGATGCCGGCATGAAATATATAATAATCACCAGCAAGCACCACGACGGTTTTGCAATGTACCACTCGAAAGCCTGCGATTTTAATATTAGCAATACCACATCATTTACCCGTGACCCGATGAAGGAATTGTCAGCAGCGTGTCAGAAACTGGGCCTTGGCTTCGGTTTTTATTATTCTCATAACCAGGACTGGACCTTTCCTGGAGGAGGCGGTGGCCCAAAAACAGATGCAAAAGGCAACCCTGCAACATTCGACGATTATTTCCAGAAGAAGTGCTTGCCCCAGGTAAAAGAAATTACAAGCGAATACGGCCCTATCACATTGGTATGGTTTGACACCCCCGGCAAAATGCCCAAAAAATATGTACAGCAACTCGTCGATGTAGTTCGCAAAAATCAACCCAATGCTCTTGTTTCCGGCCGTGCCGGACATGGCTTAGGAGACTACCAGTCATTAGGCGACATGGAAATCCCTCATCATAATGTTGAAGGATTATGGGAAGCGGTCGATACCACCAACGACTCGTGGGGTTATGCATGGTACGATGAAAATTGGAAAACGCCTAAGACGATCATTAAGAATCTCGTCTCATGCGTTGCGCGTGGCGGTACATACATGTTGAATATTGGTCCTCGCGGCGACGGGACAGTCCCTGAGCGTGCAGCAGATTCTCTAAGAAAATCCGGCAAGTGGTTCAAACATTACCCGCAAGTCGTTTACGGTACAGAGGGTTCACCCTGGAAACATGTACTGCCTTGGGGCGATGCGACAGTTAAAGACAACAAAATCTTCCTATCCGTCTTTGATTGGCCGACAGGCGGATCTCTTTACTTGCCAGGTCTAAAGACAAAGATTCGCAAAGCTAAACTGCTTGGCGGAAAATGGGGCGGAAAACTTAAATACGAAAAGATCAATGGCTGGGTTAAATTCAACATTCCCGTTAAAGCTCCTGATAAGTACGTTTCTGTTATTGAGCTTGAACTGGCTGGCGTCCCGGAAGTTGATGATTGCTGGGGAATTGACCCAGTTGTTGATACGGATATCCTTGCGGAATTTGCAGATGTTGATGGTGCGAAATCTGAAAGCAAAAAATGGATGGAAAAATTTGGCGAATGGAAACACGTCCAGCGTGTTACGCAGTGGCAGCCACAAGGCAAGGCTACCTGGCTAGTCGATGTTCTTGAGCCGGGTGATTATCAGGTTGCTTTGACCTATGCAGGCGAAGGTCGTTTGGTCTGGAAGGTTGCTGTCGAAGAAGGTCAGGCGATTCAAAACCAGCAGAACTCTTCGCACAATTATCAGCGTTTTCCAATGGGTCTTTTGAATTTCCCCAAGGCAGGGCGTTACAAAGTCAGTGTTTCATGTCTCGAAGGCGACACGGCAACAGCCAGCCTAAAGGCGATTCATTTTACACCCACGAACTAGTTTTGCCTGAGAATTGAATTTAACCAAGAAAGTTTTTGTGAAAAAAGTCATACTATTTGCTTTGGTGCTTATTGCCGCTTCTGAGATAAGTGCTGCCATGAGCGATTACACCTTTAGTTGCTGGCAGAACGGTTGGCGAAAAAATGCTAATGACCAAAGCGCTGACCTGTTCGCTATCGAAACCAGCCAGTACGGATTTGTTCTGGACATGGATGATTTCAGCAATGTTCAATTTGGCCTGCTCAACAATACGGTCAGCTATGAACAGGCTTTGGAGCATAAAGCTGAGAAGCTTAAAAAAATTCCATCGGCCAGGTTCCTGATCGAAATTGATGTTGACGGGGTTAAGTACCGTGCAAAAACCTGCCAAGCAGGACTTGATAAAGGCGTTAAACGTCTTTCGAATGCCCGTATGTGGGAGTCAGGCCGCTATGTTCAGCATTACGATTTTCTCGGTTTGGATCTTAGAAGTTTGAAAGGCGAAAAATTGGATTGTGACGCAACTCTGGACCTGGTTGCATGGCCAGACAGCCTTACTTTCAACCTGCGTGTAACACCTGCATCTGATCTAAAGAACGCATCTATGCGGCTGGGTCTCAAAAGCAGGTCAGGTAACTGGAGTCAGACTGAAAAGGTTCAAGGACTCTGGAAAAAGGATGACAGCAGGAGCGTTACATTGACCTGTAATATCCCATCTGTAAGCAATGACACATCCGCAAAGATCACAGTCAACTCCAATGACGGCCAGAACTTGCCTGTAACTTTTGATAAAAGCAAAAACTGTTACGTTGCTTCTGTCAAAGAACTCAAACGAAAATGGAAAAAAGGTTATACCGATATAAGAGATTATGATGAATTCAAGATCACTGTAAATGGTTCAGGCAAAAAAGAAGCGATCCCTTTCTTGCTTGATATGCGTCCGCCAGCAAACATCACCGGTTTATGCCCAATGCTCTGTGACGAAGATGGGCGACCTACGGGTGTCCCGGTGCAGTTGAGTAAGAACTGGCATTATAAGGCTATGGGGTCCTATCTGATGGCCTATACCATGTTGCCCGCTGAAAAGAATGCAACCTATATTCTTCGCATAGCCTACGGTTTTTATGGCGAACTCCCATCTGCCAGTCATGCACAGCTAAGCCTTGTTGGTTACGGCAAGGACGGCGTCAGTGGTAACAATGGCCGCTGGGATCAATTAGCTATCGGCTGTTGGGGCGAGACTATTTGTTTTGATATGGACATGAGCTGCGTTGACATTGCGATCACTGATATACGAATGCTTATGGCTCGCAATGGATTGCGGGGGAGAAAATGGAAATGGACAGATGCCGGCTGGGGCGGAGACTGGTTGAATATCAAAGATGATAATCAGAAAAAATATTTCATGAACGGCATAAAAACGGCTTACCTCTCGCATGGGCCGTGCCTGACTGATGTCAAACATGAAGGTTACTACGGAATGAATAAAGAGATCGATTTTAAAGCTCGAATCCAAACTCTACGCACAGATGACTATTCTCGCTCATTTCAGAAATTCAGCTATGAGTTTACACAGGATGTTTCTGCTGAAAAGATATGGCTCTTCAAACTTGGCAGGACCCATCGTCATACTACCCCGAAGTTAGTCTATGGGAATATCGACGGGCTTATCAAACAACACGATGTCCCCGACGACCTAAAAGATAATCAGATATTTCTGAAAAACACAAAGCTCACCGGCCCCGGCCCGTGGTGGGTCGCTTTGACCGGAGCCAAAAAATCAAGCGGCAAAGATTGGGGAACAGGTTACAAGGCCCTGATTGTCAGAGGATACAAGATTGTCGCAGGTGGTAATACATATACCAATCCGACCATAAGAGGCCCTGTATTCAAATCCAGTCCCAACAATATTGACATCGAGCTTCTGCCCCCTGACGGCGTTACTGATTTCAAAAAGGGCGACAGTATAGAGCTTGATTTGGAGTTGATAACCCTTCATCGAACAGCCGACGATTATTACGGCCCCAATGAAGCTTATAGAAAACATCTAACAGGAAATCCAAATTCATGGAAGACCAGCCACAGAGAGGCTGAAGGTAATGATCTGAAAGTTAGTGTCACCGGCGGCAAAGTCTTAAATAATTATCCTGTTGCAATTCAAGCTGATAGCCCTGAAGTCACCGTCATGATCAAAGGCGGCGTCGGAGCGGTTCCAATTAGTTTTGAAGGCTTAAAATCGGCCTCTGGCTATAACCTGTACCAGTTGGTAAATGGCAAACGTATTAAATTGGACCAATCAGTACATGGCAATGACTTCTGGCAGACCGATTATGACGCACTTGCTGACTCGTACAAAATAACTTACAATGTTCCTTTGGATGACTTGAAGGAATCGAAATGGATATTGACCCGAAATTAAAATTTATAAAACAAGGGTTTTGGTTAAAAAAAAGACCGATTTATGAACCATAATATTAGCAGAAGAGAATTGATGAATAAAATCGCTGTCAGCGGCTTGGCCGTTGGAACTGGCACTTTTCTGGCATCGTATCAAAATAGAAATGCTTTCGCTTGCATCGTTGTAATTTGCCGCTAAGCTTACGGTTGCCGGGATATTTACAGACGGCACGGTGCTTACGGCAGCGAAAATGATAAAAAAATGGAAGAATGAAAAAACATATAATGATAATAATAACAAAAACGAGAAAGGATTTTAGAATGAACAAGAACAGGCTTATCGAAAAGGGCATCTTTTTACTTGTTTTGCTGGTGTTAAGCAGCAGCAGCTTTGCCGGAGAGCTTGTTGTTACAGGGGATTCTCCGAGAGAGAGCAAGCTCATAAACAACGGGTGGACTTTTTTTAAGGGGCATCAAGCGGGCGCCGAGGCGGTCGGTTTCGATGACACTACTTGGGAAAAAGTGAATTTGCCGCATTCTGCAAGTATTCCCTATTGGATGGAGATTGAGGTTTATGAGGGGGATACCTGGTACCGGAAAGAGTTTAAAATGGGTGCCAGCTTAAAGTCACATCGGGCTTTCGTGGAATTCGAGGGTGCATTCCAGCATGCGTGGGTATATCTCAACGGCAAGCTGCTCGGTGAGCACAAAGGGGGGTATACCGGGTTTTATTATGACATGAATCCGGCGCTCAATTACGGCGGCAAGAACGTGCTGGCTGTGCGGGTTAAGAACGGCTGGGATGCCACCATCGCTCCGCGAGCAGGGGATAGTATTTTCCCCAATGGGCTCAATCGGAATGTACGCTTTATCATAACGAACGATCAGCACGTCGATTGGTGCGGTCAGTTTATTACCACGCCCAAGGTTAGTGAGAAGATCGCTTCGGTACAGGTTAAGACGGAAATAAAGAATGAGGCTGAGGCCGATTCATCGTGTAAAATACTTGTAGAAGTTATTGACAGGGACGGAAAACTTGTAACGCAGTCAAAAAGCGATGTTGCTTTACCGGCTGGTCGGGTGACAGTGGTGACACAGGATTTACCTGAGATATCCAACCCTCATCTGTGGTCGCCGGATAGCCCGTATCTTTACACCGTGCGCACTCGCCTTTTGAACGGAGATAAGCTCGTTGATGAGTATCTCGAAACCCTTGGAATCCGCTGGTTCGAATTTACGACGGATAACGGTTTCTTTCTCAATGGCAAACATCTCTATCTGTGGGGCTATAATGTCCATGAGGATCGTGCTGGCTGGGGTTTTGCTGGTACAGATGCCGGCATGTATCGGGATATGAAGATTATGAAAGAGGCGGGAGCCAATTGTATCCGGGCTAGCCATAATCCTCATCCTCGAGCTTTCTACAGAGCCTGTGATGAGCTCGGTCTATTAGTGTGGGATG
>DRGS01000040.1 GCA_011053245.1 Phycisphaerales bacterium | reverse complement strand
TGGTTTGTCACCTGAGACGTAGCTTGGAATCTCACTCAGGATCGTAGTATCGATCCCCGATTGTATATCGCCCTTACGGGCATGTTCGGAAAACTGCTTCAGGAGTTTCAAGTCTGAAAAGCACAAACCCACCGCTTCGACCTGGCAAAGTATCTGGTGTGGCCCGGGAGTATGTACGTCTTTATCAGTGTTTAATATAAGCTCGTCAGGCCCGATCAACTGAACCGCTTTTTGTTTTGCTGGAATACTACTCATCGTCATCCTTTATTTATTAATCTTTTCTAATAACTGTTCTGGTAAAACCTGCATATCCTTAAGACCACCAAGAAACTCTTCCTGGCCAACCTCAAGTGAACTGCCTAACTTTTCAAAAAATGCGTTTTTGTCCGCTCTTGTTTTGAAATTCTCCTCGGCCCACTTGCTTGTGTAGCCCATACCGCTTTGCTTTTGCAAAACAGAATGTCCGTAAACAATATTAGCGCCTTTTAAGAATCGTGATGCAAAAGGTTTTAACTCTTCACTGTCAAAGTCGTCGACGAATTTCAGCCCCGGGCTGTTCATCTCAGTACCTACGATTATCGGCATATCGAGACTCTCGGCGAGTTTTACAACATAATTTAGATTGGTAAGTTTCTGATCTTTTACGCCTTCCGTGAAGTTCCTGTCCGGGATAATATTAATTGCTTCTACGCCTGTTTGCATAGCGATCTTGACAAGCTCTTCGATCTGCTGTTCGCCGTCGCTTAGCCCGTTTAGCCATGTAAGCGTAGGTATTCCACCAACAGCTACAACAAACTCGTTCATCTTTGCCATCTCAGGGAAGGACCCTTCGCCCGGCTGAACATAACCCACACCGCCGCGTTTCATTGTCTTTGCCCTTATAAGTGCCTGCAAATCGCCGCCTTCGGGAAGTTCAAAGTCCTCCGAACCAAGCTTTTCATTCCAGAAGTTTTTAAGCTCTGTGCTATCATTGAAAACAGCAGCGGCTTTTCTTGCATAAGCCAAACATATATGCCTTTCTGTTGCGTTGCCGGATGGAGCTAAGGGCTGAACGTCTTTTTCGTAATCCAACTCGACAGGGCTTAAGAATTCATTGACCCTGACAACCATGTCGCGGTTTCGCTGGTCCGGTATCTGTCTCAGAGTATTTTTGAAATTCTGCATGTGTTCTGGGACGTCGGGGCTTGTAAGGCCGATTCCCATGTGATAGCTTATGCCTGGCTCGCCCGGAGAGTTTATCTCTTTGTCCGCAAACTCTGGAATAAAAACCCTGCTTTCAATGCCAACGCACGCTTTAAGACTAACCAGCTTAGCTGCTTCAAGGAATTCATCTAATCCGTCAAACACATCGAAATCGACAATACCCGCGACCGCCAACCCTCTCTTCTTTGCAAGCCATGCAATCTTACTCGGCGAATATCCGCATGCGTTATAAGAATAGAAGCTGTGAATATGCAGATTGACATCAGTGCCGGTTTCGGCAAATTCTATTTCGCCAGAGCCGACCATGCTCATCAATTCTGTTAACGCTTCGGTTCTCTTCGAAATATCGAAGCTGTCAAGTTGCAGCTCAAGTTTCTGTATTCTGTTATCATTCATATTTGCTTTCGGTTACTGATTAAAAACATCTTCTAATTTTTTGTACTGCTCGGCCCAGATATCCGTGTCCTGAGGCAGGTAGGTTTTCAATTCGAAAGAATTGGCAACCACTTCCCTTGCCTTCTGTAAGGACTCGATCTGGCCGTTTGCGATCGCCTGCATGATAATATTGCCGCTTGCGGTCGCTTCGATCGGGCCTGTGACAACTTTCTTTCCCGTTGCGTTAGCTGCAAACTGACAAAGCAGTTCATTTTGTATTCCACCGCCTACAATATGCAAAACGTCAACACTGCTGCCGGATATCTCTTCAAGCTTTTCGATACACCAGCGATAATTCAACGCAAGACTCTCTAAGGCGATCCGCACTATCTGGCCTTTATCGGTTACCGCTGGACAACCGTTATCGGCAAGGTACTGTTTGATCCTTCCCGGCATACCGCCCGGAGCAAAGAAGGCACTGTCGTTGGGGTCAATAAATGCCTTAAAAGGTTCGGCATCCTGTGCCATCTGCGTTATCTGAGAATACGACAGATCGTTACCTTCGCTTTGCCACTGCCGCTTGCACTCCTGAACGATCCAGAGGCCCATGATGTTTTTGAGCAGGCGAATGGTATTGGCTACGCCGCCTTCGTTGGTGAACTGATACTTGAAGGTTTCGTCGTTTATAGCAGCGTCGGGTATCTCTAACCCCATCAGTGACCACGTTCCGCTTGACAGGTACGCCCAGTTATCTTCTTTTGCAGGAACGGCGGCAACGGCGCTTGCCGTATCGTGTGAACCGATAGCGATAAGATCAATAGGTCCGCATCCGAATTTTTCTGCCAGTTCGTCCTTGAGTTTACCGACAACGGTACCCGGAGTAACTATCGGCGGCATAAGCTCTATCGGCAGTGAAAGTTTATCGAAAATTTCCTTTGACCACTGCTTCGTATTCATGTCCATAAGTTGCGAGGTGCTTGCAAGACTGTATTCGGCAAAAACTTCTCCGCAGAGATGATATGAAACGAGATCGGCGATGAAGATCAGCTTGCTTGCCTTTTCTAAAAGTCCAGGGCGAGATGTCTTGGCCGCCAATAACTGATAAACCGTATTTAGCTGCATAAACTGAATGCCGGTGTTGTCATATACTTTGCGTTTGCCCATTATTGAAAAGGCTTTATCCATCATCTCATCGGTCCGGCTGTCGCGATAGTGGTATGGGTTCTCAATGAGTTTACCGTTTTCGTCAATAAGGCCAAAGTCGACACCCCAGCTATCGACACCAATACCGCAAACCTGCCCGTCAGCAGCTTTGACGGCTTTGGATATTCCGTCTTTGATGTTGGAAAACAGCTTGTCAAAATCCCATCGCAGCGAACTTTTTTGTTCTACGGGCCCGTTACCGAAACGATGTATCTCTTCAAGTTCAAGCGTAGAATCAGAAACAGTACCGAGCATAACTCTACCGCTCTCGGCACCCAGATCAACTGCAATATATTGTTTCGTATCAGCCATCTTATTTCTCCAGAAAAAGAGTTTCTAAAACCATGGATCAGAAGTTTGCCGCCGAATGCGTATCTCATCGACAATACCATTTCCTTTGCACGATGCCAGGTATCCGACAAGTTCTGCAACTTCTTCCGAGCCGATCAATTCATCTTTATTAATGTCGGGCCTTACCCGTTCTACCATTTCGGTATTGACTCCGCCGGGACATATTACATGTACGCGGATGGAAGTGCCTTTCAACTCATTTGCCAACGATATACTCATGCCCCGCAGTGCGTGCTTTGAAGCAGTATAAGCACTTTGCTGCGGATAGCCCTTAACGCCGACTACGGAAGATATATTTATTATTCTGCCGCTGTCGGACTTCCTTAACAAACCCAAAGCTTCTCTGCACAGAATAAAAGGCCCACGCACATTAACACTCATCACCTTGTCATAATCTTCGGTTGCTGTTTCTTCAAGGGATGCCGAGTGAGTAATGCCGGCATTGTTAACCAATATGTCAAGGGCGCCGAACTTGTCCTTTACAAAATCGACAAGGGCTTTTATTGAATCTTCGTTTTCCAGTTCCAACTGAAAGATTTCGGCGTTTGCGCCATTATCTTTTATCTGCTGTGCAACTTCTTCAAGGAGTTCTTTGTTTCGGGCGGCGAGAACGAGCTTAGCGCCCATTTTGCCTAAAGAAACCGCTATCTCACGGCCTATTCCGCGACTGGCACCGGTAACTATTGCAATTTTGTTTTTCAGGTCATTCATATTAAAAATCGATCATAGCCTTAATAACACCGTCTTTATAATTTGCGACAAGATCGAAAGCTTCCTTTGTTTCTTCGAACGGAAAGTGATGCGTAGCCATGAAATCAACATCGAAATCCTTGTTGTCGATCATATCAAGTGCATCCTGCACACAATCGACCTGACGCCTTACGTTCTGAACGCATATTTCCTTGCGCCGCATTTTATCGACAGTAAAAGATACCCTGTCAACCGTCGGTATTCCGATCAGCATTAATTTGCCGCCCGGTTTCAACAATTCTATTGCCTGGTCTATTGCATCCTGCTGGCCGCAGCATTCAAAAACAACGTCAAGACCGCCCGGCTCGATCGCCTTTATCTCTTCAACGATATTTACCTTGTCGCAATTGCCCGCCCAATTGGCGCCTGCGTCCTTTGCGATCTTAACGCGGTCGTCGATCTTGTCGGTAATATATATTTTTTCGGCGCCCTGCGCCCTTGCAGGTAGTAAAACGCTTAAACCTATCGGCCCGACGCCTAAGATACCAACCTTAGCGCCTTTCATCGCGACCGACTGCTTCACGGCGTAAACACCTATCGCAAGCGGTTCCGATATGGCAGCTTGGACAAACGTCATGCTCTCTTTGATCTTAAAGCAGCATTCCTGCGGCATAACGATATATTCCGAAAGGCATCCTTCCACCTGCCCCGGGCAACCGAGAAATTTCAACTTTCTGCATGTGTGACGCCTGCCTGCTTTACACTGGTCGCATTCCCCGCACGAAACGGCAGGTTCTATCGCAACCCGTTCGCCCGGTTTTACACCCGTAACCGCTGAGCCGATTCTTTCAACGACTCCCACGCATTCGTGACCGACCGCAAAAGGATATTCTACGACCTGGCTGCCGATATTGCCAGAAACATAATAATGCACATCGCTTCCACAGACACCCACCGCAGCCATCTTAATGAGAACATCACTATCGTTTTCGATGACGGGGTCCGCAACTTCGCGCATTTCCATTCGGTCAATGCCGGTTAGTAACATTGCTTTCATATTCGTCATTCCATTTTCGCAGCGGCGTATTACGCAATATCTTCTTCGAGATAACGCTTCAAGCTAAGCAGGAACTGTGCGGCAAGTGCCCCGTCGACGACGCGATGGTCGCTGCAAAGTGTTACCTTCATCATCGGTTTGATCCCTATCATTCCATCTATTGAGACGACTTCCTGCTTCAAGCCGCCTACCGCCAGTATTGCCGCTTCGGGAGGATTGATGATAGCTGTAAATTCGTCAACGCCGAACATACCAAGGTTAGATACGGTGAATGTTCCCTTGCCAAGGCCGATGAGTTTGCCGTTTCTTGCCTGCTGAATGACCGATTTGGCTTCGGCCGCGAGTAACTTCCAATCCAACTTGTCCGCGTTCATCACAACCGGTACGATGAGACCCGTGGGCAGCGCAGTGGCGATACCGATATTGACATCGGCTTCGTATTTGATCCTGTCTTCGAGGAACTTGCTGTTTACCGCCGGGTACTGCCTCAGGGCCATTGAACAGCCCTTAATGACGAGATCGTTTACGGAGACCTTATCCTTCTTTTCCTTGCCCTTATTGATCTGGCTGCGGAACTTCATCGCTCTTGTCATCTCAATAGGCATCGTAACGTTAAAGTGCGGCGTATCGCGGAAACTATTTTGCAAATTGATACCGATGGCGCGACGCATCTTTGTTAACGGTACTTCAGTGCCGGGCTGGGGCTGACCTTCTGCGGGCGAGTAATCCATCGAAGGTTTGTTCTGTGCATAGGCAGTTACATCTTTACCGATTATCCTGCCGCCGGTGCCTGTGCCTGTGATCGAATATATGTCGACGCCCAGCTCCTTTGCAAGCCTTTTGGCATTGGGCGAGGCGAACAATCTGCCATCGTGTGTAGACGCTGCTGCACCGGCAGGGGCCGCTTCAAGATCTTTTCGCACTATCTTGCCGCCAGCGCCTGTACCTTTGATATTTTCAAGGCTGAGGCCGGTCTTTTCGGCTATCTTTCGAGCAAGCGGTGTAACGCTTATATCTTTGCGTGTAAAACCGGTTGTCGTCTCTTGCTTTGCGGGCGCCGCTGCTTCTTTGGAAACAGGTTCGGCAGCGTCAGCGTCAGCAACTTCTTCGCCCGCTGCACCGATAAAGCCTATGACCTTACCAACGGCAACCATATCATCGACTTCGACCAACTGCTTTAGCACAACGCCATCGCCTGCCGATTCGACTTCCATTACAGCTTTGTCAGTCTCTATCTCAAGGATAACCTCGCCTTTTTTTACCGTATCACCGACAGCCTTTTTCCAGGCAACGATCCTTACCTCTTCGGTAGTCTGATCTGGTATCGGAACTTTTATTTCAACAGCCATATAAACTCCTTAGCTTTTATCTGTATATATATTCTACTTATTCAACATCGATACGATACGGTCACATGCCTTCTCTGCGTTCGGCATGAACTCAGCTTCGAGTGTCGGTGCCATTGGCGGAGGACATTCGTACGAAGCGATCAATTCTATCGGGGCATCAAGATAATCAAATGCTTTTTGCTGTATCTCGAACGCGATATGCTCGCCGTAACAACCGGTCCCAGGAGCCTGAGAAATTACGGCTGCGTAGTTGGTCTTCTTGACCGATTTGATTATCGTATCGACATCGAGCGGAATAAGGCTTCGGATGTCGATGACTTCGGCGGAGATACCCTTTTCGGCTAACAGGTCAGCGGCTTGTTGTGCGATCTTTGCCATGTAGGAATACGCCATGATCGTAACATCCGAACCTTCCTGACGAACTGCGGCTTTGCCGAAAGGCACAAGATAATCGCCTTCAGGAACAACGTCCCGGTCGCCGTATAGCAACTGATGTTCGAGGAAGATGACAGGGTTGTCGTCACGGATAGCGGTTTTCAAAAGTCCCTTGGCGTCGGCTGGCGTTGCAGCGGCGACTACCTTCAGGCCCGGTATATGTGTCGCAATAGCTTCGAGGCTCTGCGAGTGCTGGCCGGCATAACCCTTGCCGCCGCCAATAGCTGTTCTGCAAACCATCGGAACCTTTGCTTTGCCGCCAAACATGTATTTGTTCTTGGCAGCCTGGTTGCCGAGCTGGTCCATGCTCATGAGAATGAAATCGATGTACATAAGTTCGATTACCGGTCTCATTCCGGTCATAGCCATTCCAACCGCCGAACCGCATATAGCGACCTCGGAGATAGGAGCGTTAAATACGCGTTTTCTACCGAAGGTCTCGATCAGGCCCAATGTCGCCGCAAATGCGCCGCCATGCTCGGCAACGTCTTCACCATAGAAAACTACGCGTTTGTCGCGGAGCATTTCTTCGGTCATCGCTTCTGTGATCGCCTTTCGATAAGGCATTCTACCCTTGCCGTCTCTGGCATCTTTTATGAGTTCCTTTTCATATTCGGTGGTTTTAAACTCAGCGGAAATCTCATCGGTGGTACTGTCACTGTAAAGGCCTTCCATTATCGTTGACGGATCCGGGAAATCGCTCTTAGCGGCAGCTATGGTGATCTCTTCCATCTGCTCGTAAATATCCCTTTCGATCTGCTCAAGCTCATCTGATTCGGCGATGCCTGCTTTTACCATTTGCTGCTTGAAACCACCGATGGCGTCTTCGCATTTCCATGCTTCGATCTCTTCGGTGTTACGATAACGGCTCTGGTCGCTCAAAGAGTGACCCATATAACGGTAAGTCATAGCTTCCAGAAGTACCGGTCCGTCTCCATTGCGGCATATCTCGGCGGCGCGTTTTACAGCGTCCTGAACAGCGAGTGCATCCATTCCGTTAACGACCTCTGCGTGCATACCCTTGTCATTGTAGGCCCATCCGCGTCTTGCGATGTAGTCAATAGCTGTGATCTCGCCCCTTGTCCTTCCGGTCATACCGAACTGGTTGTTCTCGACGAAGAAAATAACCGGAACACCTTTTTCAAACTGGCCCATGCACGCCATATTCAAGGATTCGCAGAATACACCATTATTAGAAGCTCCATCACCAAAGAAGCAAAGCGTAACCCGATCCTTTTCCTGAAACATCATGCTCATTCCAGCGCCGGTCGCCATCGGAAGACTTCCGCCGACAATAGCGTTAGCGCCAAGGTGGCCTACGTTGAAGTCCGCGATGTGCATCCCGCCGCCTCTTCCGCGACAGTAACCTTCTTCTTTGCCCATAAACTCGGTCATCGTTCTGTAAAGATGAACCTCAAGAGCCTGCTCAAGAAGTTCTTTCTTGTTGCTCTTAAAGCTTACCCCGCCAATAAAGTCCATCAGTTTCTGGTCGTCCATTGCACGCAACGCATAGCTTTCCTTTGCGATGCCGTGTCCGTGACCGCGGTGAGAGCTTGTTATATAGTCATCGCTGCGTAACGCCGCGTTAGCGCCTGCGGCGGTGCCTTCCTGACCTATGGACAGGTGCGTTGCTCCGGAAAACTGATAACCTTCAAACGGAACCAGTTCGCCGCTGCGAAGTTTGATTATCGCTGTCTCAAACGCACGAATGTACTGCATCTGCTTGTACAGGAACATCGCATCGTCGGCAGTCATGCCTTTCTTAAGCTCATCTTTAAGCGATTTATCGTATTGATAACAGTCGATCGTACCGAAACTAAGCTTTTTTTTGGTAAAATCTGGTTTATTAGTGACATTCTTCATTGACATACAAAAATACCTCCAAAGGTAAAAAACTTCAAATTTCGTTTATTTTTACTGGCTGAACCGATAGTTCAAGCTCAACGACAGACCCTATTGTAAAGAATATGTAAAATTTGTCAAGAAAATTAAAAAATTTTATTGATTTTTTTGTAAAATAGTCTATAATTTACAAAATAAGAGCTGTGTGACTGTTCAAATGCAAATTATGGCAGTTATATCACCGTCAAAAAGCTCGATTAGAGGCCAAAATGCGGCAAAGACAGCAAAAAATCGTGGAACATATAAATAATGTAGGGATCGCGTCTTTTGACGATCTTGGCAAGCTGTTCGAGGTCTCGCCCTTTACAATAC
>DRGS01000039.1 GCA_011053245.1 Phycisphaerales bacterium | reverse complement strand
CTATATAATGTTGATATGTCCCGATGTCCGAAGCTATCACCGCAATATCCCGAAAACGATAGCCCTCTTTCCTGACCAACCGAACGATCTCTTCGGCGATGCAGTTAACCTCGGCACGAGCATTGGCTGCGGCAATTATCGAAACATCTTCATTTGCGCAAGCCCCGGCCTTTATATCCGTCGCGAAAAGATCGCTTTCAATACTCTCCAACGCAGGACTCTGCGAAAACCGGAGAGGCTTTTTCAAAACGATGGGCTTACTCAAGGTCAATTTACATTTGAGAATGATCTCTACAAGCTCAGCATAACTCCTCTCCGTAGGGCCGAACATACTTAAAGGATCAAGCCCCTCGCGCGATGGATTCTTTACATCGATCTTGTCCGCATCCAGACACAACGTGATACTCGCCTGCGACGCAGCCTTGAGCATCTCGATAAGAATATCCCGCTGCTGGATAGTGAAACTTGCGAACCCGTCAACCCAGATCCTGGCTCCGGCCAAAAATTCGGACTCAGCCACCTTTTTAACCGCGTCGCTAAGCTGAATATCTGGATTGATAAATTTGCCCGCTATGAACTCAACATACTGCTGGTAAATGACAGAAATATCTCTAAATTTCCCCCCGGCCTGATCTTCATGGCTGCTCATACGTTCCGCCAGTTCAGCGACATCCGAAGGACTCTTTGCGCATTCGTGCAACTCTATGATAGTCTTCGTAAGCTCCGCCGCTAATCCCTGCCCATGCTCGGCTTTGCCGAATACCTCAAGTTCGCTACCGCACTTTGCCAGTATCCTGCCGACGATCATCTCCTGACCTAATCGCGAGATATCGGATTTCGCCGACTGCCTCCCAAGCAGTAAAAACTTAAGCCGGTCAAACGAAAGCACTCGCAGCCTGCTGTAACCCGCTATTCTGTCATTCGAAAGGATTGCCCGCTCAGCTTGGTATGTCGCCTGCTCCGGAACCAACAAAATCAGCGGCTGATCGTCATTACCGGCAACCAAAGCCTCGACAACCGAGCCTATGCACCAGCTCGTCTTGCCTGTCCCGCTTCTGCCAAGAATAAACTCTACCGCCATAAAAAACTCCGAAACCGACCAACGTCTCATAAAAACAAAGCGAAAAAGCCAAAATCGCATTTTCGTTCCACAGACTGCTTTATCTGTCGTCACGGCGAATAATACCGCAAACGGACGAATTTTTCAATTATTAAGCGGTTCCGGCCTGTAGTTTCCCCTGTTTCTGGCCGATATGTCTAATGTATATAGTGACATTATTATAATAGTGGGGCAAATATCCGCTTTTGGAGACTATAATGAAGAATAAAACGAACCTTGCAACAATAACGATTATCCTCCTGAGCCTTCTGGCTATCGCATGCTGGGAGATCAGACCCTCCAAAGCTTCTGAGGATGTAACGATCGACTCGTCAAGCAGCGCCGATTTCGGTTCCGACAACACCTTCGATGCCGGAACCAGCAACACGCTGAATATCGGGACCACATCGACAACAAATACGAACACGGAAACGACCGAACTCGGAAATGACAATACCTACACCGTCACCGGCGACAACACCACAAGCATCGACAACTCCGCCGACAACATCACCACCACAAATACGACAACAAGCTCAACTGTCAACGAGTTCCTTAGAAAGTCTTACAACGTCAGCCTCGGAGGATACTACGGCCACGGCTATTACGCCCCGGCTATCAACGGCAACCAAGCCGAGATGATCACGCTGCTCAAGAAAATGGAAAAAAAGATTGATGACCTTTCAGAACGACTCGAACGCATCGAAAGAAAATTGAATATGTCCCCTGCATCGCAATCTGCGGATACCGGTCAGATACGCCGAAAGGCTCCGCCGCGCATCCACCGTGTTGATTAACGATATTGCGCCAAAAGGATCCCAATGACATACATCGAAGCCATATTAGCCCTGTTTGCGATAGTCGATCCCGTCGGCAATATACCAATGTTTCTCGGCGTCGCCAATCACATACCCGATGGCCAGAGCCAAAAAGCTTTCAACACAGCAGTGATCGTAGGCGCCTCGATCCTGCTGATATTCGCTTTCGCCGGCAGGTCGATACTCACCCACGTCTTCCACATCGAGATAGCCGACCTTCAACTGGCAGGCGGGATACTGCTTCTGATAATCGCCATCGACCACCTCATCTTCGGCACGCTCAAAAGGTCCATAGCCGTACAAGGCACCTTCACCCCTCACGAACTCGGCTGCGTCCCACTTGCATGTCCGTTACTGGCAGGCCCGGGCGCAATGGTAACAAGCCTTAACACCCTCGAAAAAGGTGGGGCCCAAAAAGCTGTCATAGCGATCATAGCTGTCTTTGCCCTGCTCTGGCTGATCATGCGATTCGTTAACCCCATCCATAAGTTCCTCGGGAAACTCTTCTGTACCGTATTCTCAAAAGTAATGTGCCTTTTCATCGCTGCAATAGGCGTACACATGATAATGGGCGCACTACAGCACTATTTCCTGACAGGCAAATAAAAGAATTGTTTGTCTTAACCGGCTACTCGTGAACCTCAGGGCATGACATGATATATTCCCGAATGTCATCCATATTGGCCATCGCTACCGCCACCTTATCATCGGCGGCGCCATAATAAACGTAAAGCTCGTTCTCCTCTTCCATGATAACCCCGCCAGTAACGAACGTAACATCGCTCACATCTCCGATCCGTTCATAAGGTTCTTTTGGCCCGAGCACCCATTCTTCGCCGCGTCTTAACACATGGCACGGATCGTTCTTATCCAGAAGCGCCATCCCTATCCGGTAGAGCTGACTCGCAGTCGTTCGCCGCACACCATGATAGAGGATTAGCCACCCTTCCGGGATCTCGATCGGCTGACACGCAAGACCTATCCGCGCACCGTCCCAGTATGCCATTCTGGTCTTAAAGAGACACCTGTGGTCGCCCCAATGCTTCAGGTCCGGCGACATGCTTATCCAAATATGAGCCTCACCCCTTACAATAGGACGGTGTATCAATGCAAACCGCCCATTAAAACGCCTCGGGAAAAGACATGCGTCCTTATCCTCCGGCGGAAGCAAACCGCCCAAGCGAGCGAACGTCTTGAAATTCTTCGTAATCGCAAGCGACACGATAGGCCCGCCTTCGCTAAACGACACATATGTAATGGCATATTGCTTCTGCTCTTCAAGCCAGACAACACGCGGATCCTCAAGGCCCCACTTCTCTTCTTTGGTTCCCTGGTCGGCTTTCATCGTCGGTGTTTGATCGATGACCCAGTCACTCAGTCCGTTCTTACTCCGGGCAACGGTCAGATGAGAAAAACCCCTCAACTCTTCTACACGGTTAAGCAGCAGAACCTCGTTGTCAACCTTTACCGCCGCCGGGTTAAATACCGAATTGATCGGGTACGGCCAGTTATCAACCGTAAGGATCGGATTGCCCTCGTATCTCCTAAAGAGTGTCGCCGCTAATTTCTCACGAGCCAGGGTGCTCATTGTACAAGCCTCTCATCAAAAATATCAGTTGCCATGATCGTCCGTGACACGATTATATCGCATTTTGTTCGACCCTATTTAAGCTAAAGGTAGAGCGCAATTTTTGCAATGTCAACTACAAAAAATAATTCCTGACAAAAAAAGCTCGAAGGGCTTAAACAAAGAGGCCGCACGGGCAACAAAGTTGTCCTTCCTATAGCACTGCCAACCCTACCATTTTTATCAGTCCTAAGGTCGCTGCTAAATTGCGAATTTTTGGCCGGTTAAGGTTTCGTAGGCTTCGATGTACTTTGCCATAGTCTTTTGCGTGATGTCATCGGGTATATCTACGCCTGGCCCGGACTTGTTAAAGTCTATATCTTCGAGGTAGTTGCGGACGAACTGCTTGTCGTAGCTTTCCTGATCGCGACCGGCTTCGTATTTGTCGGCGGGCCAGAACCTTGATGAGTCGGGGGTGAGTACTTCATCGATGAGGATGATCTTGCCATCGACGAGGCCCCATTCGAATTTAGTGTCGGCGAGGATGATGCCCTTGGACTTTGCGTGAGCGGCAGCCTTGGTGAATATTTCGAGGCTCTTGTCGCGGACGTATTCGGCATGTTCTTTGCCGATGACGTTGACGCAGTTTTCAAAGTCGATGTTCTCGTCGTGGTCGCCGATCTCTGCTTTGGTGGCGGGGGTGAAGATAAGCTCTGGTAGTTTGGCGCATTGCTTGATGCCAGCGGGTAATTTCACTCCGCAAACGGCGCCATTGGCTTGGTATTCTTTCCAGCCGGAGCCAGTTAGGTAGCTGCGGATGACGCACTCGACGGGGAGGACTTCGGTTTTCTTTACGAGCATTGAGCGGCCGGCGAGCTGGTCGGCGAAATCTCCGAAAGGTGCAGGGAAGTCGGCGACGTCGTCGGAGATGAGATGGTTTTCGACGATGTCTGCGAGGAAGTCAAACCAGAATTTTGATATTTTTGTGAGGACCGCGCCTTTGTTCGGGATGCCGGTTGTCATTATGACGTCAAATGCGCTTATTCTGTCGGATGCAACGAACAGGAGCTTGTCGCCTAAGTCGTAGATGTCGCGAACCTTGCCGTGTTTTACCGGTATGTCCGGAATGGTTGTTTCTAAAACTATTTGTGCCATGATCTTCTCCCTTATTAAATATTAGCTTATGGGGCGTACCCCTGAAAAGTCATATAATAATGGTTTGGGGGTGTTGTGTCAATTGCCAATATTTTGTTATGCGCGAATTTTGTAAAGGAAAGGTTCATTGGGTGATGTAGCCGGTAAAGCACTGTTTGAGTTTTTGTAAGTGTTTAACTGTCATAGTTTTATATGTTAGGCCAGGTAAATGTCCAGCAGCGATCGCATTATATCTGTGATCGTTACTATGCCGCAAAGTTTTTTTTGTTCGTCAATTATAGGTAGGCACTCTATCTTCGATTCCCGCATTCTGTTGGCGGCGTCGCGCATGCTGGAATCCGGACGAAGATGCTTTAGGCGTGTTGTCATTATATCAGCTATTGTCAGCTCTGGAACCTTCGTTCCGGGCAGGATCTTGAAAAGAAAATCTCTGGATCGCTTGGAAGGGCCTGGCGGTCGGCGGCCGGCAAATGGAAGGTTTCGCAGAATATCCCTGTCTGAAACGATGCCTGCGACGGTTCCGCCTTCGTCTATTACCATTGCATGACGAAAGCCGTTTTCCCGGAAAACTTCCATGGCTTTTGTGAGAGAGTCGTCGGGTGCAAGGCAGATGACATCTGTGGTCATGATATCGCGGACCATTTGGAAAACCGTAAGGAAGAGCAGTTGTATCTGCTCGGCAGTGAGCTGTGTCAGATCGATATTTGCTTTTTTGATGCCCTTTGAGCACAGTGTTTGAAGTACATGGT
>DRGS01000038.1 GCA_011053245.1 Phycisphaerales bacterium | reverse complement strand
CCACCAGATTCGTCGCCCACGAATCCACGAAATCGCAATCCTGTTTTATTATCTCCGCCGACCCGCCGGTAACTATCAATTGCGGCCACTTGCCCAGTTCAGCGGCATAAGTTTCCGCCATCATTCTGAGCGTCCCGATAGCCGAATAATACAACCCGCTATTGATCGCTTCGACGGTACTGCCGCCGACCGGATTCTTCGGCCTTTCAACTGTCACCTTCGGCAGTTTCGCCGTCCCCTTTTCCAGAGCGCCGGCGCTAAGCTCAAATCCCGGACATATCACTCCGCCCAGGAACACGCCATCTTCATCGACCAGATCGATAGTAACCGCCGTCCCGAAATCCGCTACGACAACCGCATCTTCAACAACCGCAAACGCCGCCGCCGCCGCAACGACCCTGTCCGTCCCCACCTCGGACACGTTTTCCACACCCATCTCAATAGGCAGCGGCACATCGACACCGATCAGCTTGATCTTTTCGCCTAATACACCCTTGCACATATCGCTCACCATCTTCGTCCATTGCTCGTTGACCGAACTGACAACGATAACTCCTTCGCGCTTTTCGACTTTGGCCCTCTTTGCGAACGGAACCTGCTCCCACGCTTCGACCAGCGCAGCTTCGAGACGTTCGCTATCGCACCCCTCGATCTTCTCAATATACTTCTCCGCATCATCGAGAAACAGCCCGACAGTTATATTCGTATTTCCAATATCGATCGCAACTATATTCATTCCGCCTGCCCCTTTACCATTTTCCACAGGGTATTATTCAGTTCTGTAAGTCCCTCGCCCGTAACCGCAGAGATGCTATGTATCGAGCCGACGTCACACCCGCGCTCGGCAAACCGCTCGATAACATCATTGGCCAGCAACTCATCAACGTCAAGATCGATCTTATTAAGAACGATCACTTCCTTCTTCTCCGCCAGCACATCGCTATGCTGAGCAAGTTCGTTTCGTATCTTGTCGTAATTCTCCACCGGATCGGATTCATCGGTCGGCATAAGATCGAGAATATGCACCAGTATTCGCGTCCGTTCGATATGTCGCAAAAATTCATGCCCAAGCCCCGCTCCCTTATGTGCCCCTTCGATAAGCCCGGGAATATCGGCCATCACGAACCGCCTGAAACCCTCCAACTCAATGATCCCTAACACCGGCTTGAGCGTCGTAAAGGGGTAATTCGCGATCTTCGGTTTAGCGTCCGAGCATCTCGATATCAGCGTACTCTTGCCGGCGTTGGGCATCCCGACCAATCCGACATCGGCAATGAGCTTTAGCTCCATGCGAATATCCCGGTCCTGCCCGATTTTACCCTTCGTAGCGAATCGCGGCGTCTGCCGCACACTATTGGCAAACGACTTATTACCCCTGCCTCCTCTACCGCCCCGGCAAAACCGTATCTTCATCCCCGGCTTATTAAGATCCTTAAGCAGAAGATCGTCCAAGCCCGTATCGTAAACCAGCGTCCCGACCGGCACACGCAGAATAAGATCCGGCCCATCGGCACCGGTTTTATTGCTACCCTCGCCCGGCAAGCCGTTTTTCGCCTTCCATGTATATTTACCCCGAAAATCTATCAGCGTATCGACATCCTCAGCCGTTTCCAGATAGACATTCCCCCCGCAGCCGCCATTACCGCCATCCGGTCCGCCCTTGGCTATGTACTTCTCACGCCGGAAACTAAGGCAACCATGCCCGCCGTCACCCGCCCTTATCCCGATTTTCGCTTCATCAATAAACATTTCTTACTTACATTGCCTCTCAAAGCCCCATTTCAGGGCAAATATCGCGTCTCTTTAATAATCGAACCACCTATTATACCCGCAAAGGATATGGATTTACAGACAATTATCAAAGCTTTTCAATTACGATCACATAATTTCCAACCCCACACTTGTATGGCAAGGCTTGGCAAGAGGGCGGGGCTTAGTTAGGTGGTTTGAATGATTTTTTTTGTGATCTGTAGAGCGGGGTCATTTTTTGTCAGTGGGTTGGCAATATTGGTTCTGGAGAGGCGTTTTTCGTCGTCTGCCATCAATTCCTCCAGACAGTTGAATAGTTCCTTTGATGTTTTGTCGCAATCACCGATGTGGTCATCGACTATTACGGCTTGGCCGGTTGAGGCGAGTACGCTTGCGTTTCGGTATTGGTGTTTGTCCCTATGGTATGGGTAGGGCAGACATATAGCGGGTTTGCCGGATGCGGCGAACTCAGCGATGCTGACGGCACCCGCTCTGCCGATGATGATGTCTGCGCATGCGTAGAGGTCGGCCATGTCATGCCAGTAGCCTAATACTCTGCGAGCGATTTTGGAGTCGTTATAGGCGGCTTCGATGCGTTGGTAGTTATCGCGACCGGCGAGATGGACGATCTGCCAATCATCAGCGAAACTTTCGAGGGCGCCGAGCAATTTCAATACAGCTTGGTTGATGCTTTCCGATCCGCTGGAGGCTCCGGTTATGAGCAGGGTTTTCTTGCTTTCGTCAAGTTGGAGCTTGGCGATGGCGCGGGCTTTGTCTGGTTTCATGAAGGCAGCTCGCAGGGGACATCCAGTGACGGTTACCTTTGGAGTGTTTGGGCCGAAATGCTTTGGCGTCTCGTCGAACTGGACGAAAATTTCCTTTGCGAATCCGGCGAGCAGCTTATTGGCCCTGCCGGGTACGATGTCGACGTTGACCATGAAGACGGGGATTTTTAATTTTGCGGCGGCTAATACGACCGGGGCCGAGAGGAAGCCGCCTATACCGATGACGACGGCGTCTTTTTTGACTGCTTTGAGTTCTTTCAGGGCGAGACGGTAACTTTTCATTAGCGAACATAAAAACGAGCAGAACCTCGGGGGTCTTATCGAAAAGGCCATGGCAGGCAGGATCGTTGGTTCAAATGGGCTGTCAGCCAATATTGCCGAATCGATGGGCCGGTTGCTGCAGAAGAATTTTATCTGTGCGTCCGGCTCAAGGTCTGTTATGCGCTCGGCGATGGCGATTGCGGGGTATATGTGGCCGCCTGTTCCGCCGCCAGCGAAGAAGTAATGTTTCATAGGACGACTCCCTCGGCTGTGAGATCAGGGGGCCGCAAAGTCTGTCTTGCTATATTAATTAGTATGCCGACGGCTGCTGCTGAAAGGAGCAAGCTTGTTCCGCCAGCGCTTATGAAGGGCAGTGGTATGCCTTTTGTGGGGAGGGTCCTGGTGACGACGCCGATGTTGATGGCGGCTTGGGCGGCGATGGAAAGGACTATGCCGGAAGCTAATAGCGCTCCGAAGCGGTCTTTGCACCTGACGATGACTAAGGTTCCAAGCACTGTGAAGGCGATGAAGAGCAAGATGACGGCGATCGCTCCTACGAAGCCCAATTCCTCGGCGATTATCGCGAATATGAAATCTGTGGTATCTTCGGGTAGGTGTCCGTATTTTGATATTCCTCTGCCAAGTCCCCTGCCGAGGAGGCGACCGGCACTTATGGCGATCAGTGACTGGGTAGCCTGGTAGTTGGCGGCTAATCCGGAGGCGTCTTCACTGAAAAAAGCTCTTATACGGTTGAGGCGCGTGGGGGAAGTGACTATTGCGAAGTAAAATGCGGGTAATATGACGGGCAACGGGACAAGAAAATGCCACCAACACGCTCTGCCGACAATTAGCATGAACGTCGTTATCATTGCTATAACTGCTGCTGTGCCAAAGTCTTGCGTTATTATAAGACCGATAATAAGGCCTGCGGTGAGGCATAAGGGCACGAATTTTTTCCAAAACTGGCGCATGGAATCGGAATTTTTTGCGAGAAATGCGGCAAGGAACAGTATCAGGGTCCATTTGGCTAATTCCGACGGTTGGAAACTGATGGAAACGGCACCAGCTCCGAGTGATAGCCATCTGCGTGAGAAGTTCTTTTCGATACCGATGCCGGGGATGAGTACGAGCGTAAGTAGTGTAATAGCAATGACTAACAGGTATGGAGTCAGGGATTTGCCGGCGGA
This sequence comes from Phycisphaerales bacterium, assembly GCA_011053245.1. The sequence goes on along the minus strand of DRGS01000038.1, from coordinate 3,861 downwards.
GGCATTGCCTTTGAAGTCGAAACTGAACCTGCGATAGTCGATAACTGACATACAGTACATAACTACGACGGCAAGCGGGAAAAAGAATATCTGCTTGAGTGTGGTGAAGCCGTAAAAGTGACGTAAGTCGAGTTTGCTGCTAAGGTTAGCACCTGCGGAGACTACGAAAACGGCCCCTGTGGCCATTAATATCAGTACAACGGCTTCGATGAGGCGGTCGAGTGATCCGTATTTTATTGTTTTCAAGTCCATCATCGCTGATTATGTCGGCAGGAAGCGGTGCCTACCAGCAAAAATAGTCATTGCAAGTGAATTGATTTTCTTTTTTTATATATGAAAAAAATATGGAAATTTACTGGAAATACCGAAATATAGTTGTATAGTTAGCGGATTACATTGCGTAGTCAATATATTTCGGGTTAGCCGGGCAGGAGATAATTAGACGTGGAACTGATAAAGAATATAAAAAAAGCAGAAACCGACGCCAAGGAAATCATTGAAAAGGCAAAGGCGGACGCTACCGAACTTATGCAGGCTGCGAAGGCCAAACAAGCCGAAGCACTCGCTGCCGCACAGCAGAAACGCAAAACCGCAATCGAAGATGCAGTTGCCATTGCGGAAGAGGCTGGCAACGAGGAAGTTGAAAAACTCAAGGCCGCCGCCGATGAACACAGACGCCAGCTTGAATCAACCGCAAAGGGAAAGACACCTGCGGGAGTTGCAAAAGTTGTAGAAGAGCTAAAAAGGGCGTAAACAATATGGCTATTGCCGCGATGACGAAAATAATGGTTGCCAGCCACTCAAGTGAGGTTGCGGAGTTGCTTGAGAGCTTGCAGGGGGAAGGCATTGTTCAGGTTCTCGATGCCGAGCGTGCGATGGTGAGTAAGGAGTGGCCGGAGTTGCAGGTTGAGTCGAAACGGCCGCGCGATATCGAAGAGATGGTGACGCGTCTGGATAGCAGCATCAAGTTTCTAAAAAGTTATGCCACGGAAAAGGATCCTACCACTGTCTTTAGCCCTCGTATCGAGATCGAGAACAAATATTATTCCGAGGTTGTGGCTGGGCGTGATGCGGTTGATCTGCTGGAAAATACCGAGCAGACCGAATCTGAGATCGAAAGACTCAATAGCGAACGCGAAAATCTGTCGGGTCAACACGACTGGCTTGAGCCTTGGAAGTCGATGACAGGTCCGGTTGAGCATCTTCGCGAACTTGAAAATACGACGTGCCTTACGGGGCTGATCCCGCATCAGTACTACGAGGACACGGTCGCGGGTCTTTCGGAACTGGGTTCAGCGGTTGAGGAAATAAGTCACACCGGAACGCTGCACGCATGTGTTGTGGTCTGTTTGAATGATATAGCTGGCGAGGTGCATAAGGTTCTGCGGAGCGGGGATTTCGAGGCTGTGAGCTTTGAGGGGATGTATGGAACGGTTCGCGATATACTGACGAACTGCGAAGAGAAACTTGCACATACTAAGGTCGATCTGGAAAAGGCTAAAACAAAAGCAGGGGAACTTTCCGCTGAGAGACTCAAACTTCAGATACTTTCCGATCACTATGTCAATCTTTTGAGCCGTGAAAACGCGAGGATGACGGCACCGGCGACTGAAAATGTAGTATTGTTGGAGGGCTGGGCCAAAAAGAAGGATTACAAAAGTATTGAGAAAATCGTTGCAGGGTTTTCGGCGTCAAGTGTCGATGAGATCGAACTTGCCGAAGGTGAAGAGGTTCCCGTCGAGATCGAAAACCACAGGAGTGTACGACCCTTCGAGACTATCACGCGGCTGTATGGTATGCCGGCGGCGACGGATATGGATCCGACGGTGTTTCTTGCTCCGTTCTTTGCACTTTTCTTTGGTTTATGTCTAACCGATGCCGGATACGGGCTGATAATGCTGGGATTGCTCTGGTGGGCAATGAAGAAGATGAAGGGCAATAAGGGCGCACTCTGGATGTTTGTGGCCTGTGCGGTCTCTACGGTCATCGCAGGCGCTTTGACGGGCAGTTGGTTCGCCGATGCTATCTTTTCGTTTGCCGGTGAGGGCAGCGGGCTTGATAATCTTCGTACAAAGATAATGCTGTTTGATCCGCTGAAGAGTCCTTTGACATTCTTTATGCTGTCTCTGAGTCTGGGTTACATACAGATACAATTCGGGCTTGGTATCGCTTTTTATAACAACATTAGAAATAAGGACTATATGGCTGCGGTTTTTGAACAGTTGACGTGGCTGATCTTTTTGAATTCGCTTCTGCTGTACGGTCTGAGCAAGGGCGGGATAATCCCGGTAGGGCTGGCGAAAGTATTCGGGCCGCTGGCGATCATACAGACTGTTTTGATATTCTTCTTTACCGAACGTAAATCCGGTGTTGCCGGTCGAATAGGCGGGGGAGTTTTCGCTTTGTTCAGTACAGTGTTTTATTTCGGCGACATATTAAGCTATGTACGCTTGATGGCGCTCGGGATGGTAACCGCCGGTTTGGGTATGGCGGTGAATATCCTTGTTAAGCTCATGATGGATATCCCTTATGTAGGTTTCATTTTAGGAGCTATACTCTTTGTTGGCGGTCATATATTCAATCTGGCGATGTCGACGTTGAGTTCTTTCGTTCACAGTTTGCGTTTGCAGTTTGTGGAGTTTTTTCCGAAATTCCTCGTAGGCGGCGGCAAGGACTTTAAGCCGTTACAGAAAAAGTATCAACACATAACAGTAAATATTCCGGAAAATAAATAGCATCAGTTTTTTTTAAGGAAAGGTTTTAAAGATGGATTATGCAATAGCAATTGCTTTGGCAGGCGCGTCGTTGGCAACATTTATGACTGGTATCGGATCATCGATCGGGCTTGGTATTGCCGGAAGAGCAGCAACGGGTGTTCTCAGCGAGAAGCCTGAACGGTACGGACTTATGACTATTCTGGTGGTGCTTCCGAGTACGCAGGGTATTTATGGATTCGTTATCGGTTTGTTCGTAATGATCAAGCTGGAAATGTTTAGCGGCGGACTGGCAGAAGCGGGGATAGCAATGACCCAGGCTCAGGCATGGCAGATCTTTGCGGCATGTTTGGCTGTTGGAGTAGCTGGTATGTTCAGCGCTATCCACCAGGGCAAGACCTGTGCCGGCGGTATCCTGATGGCAGCGAAGCGACCTGAGATGAGCGTCAAGGCCGGTGTTGTTTATGCCGCTCTGGTTGAGTTTTACGCGATCCTTGGTTTCCTTATTTCGTTCCTTGCTATCTTTATCGGTATCAAGATCGGCTAAGCCGAAAGCGTAACCGCGTACAAAATGCTTTTTATAATTGTGATAGGTATAAGATATGAATGCTGAACAAGTTGTAGAAAAGATTCTATCCGATGCGCGTGGGCAAGCGGAAAAGCTCGTTGCCGAAGCGAGTGAGAAAGCTTCTGGTGAGGATGTTCGTTTACAGGATGAGCTTGCGGTTTTTCAGAAGGAGACGGAGCGTCTGGCGAAAGCTGCTGCTGCGGATCGCAAGCTTCAGAAGCTGGCAACTGCGCGGATGGATATCCGGAAGCAGATGCTTGTCACGAAGGCCGGGCTGTTGGACGATGTATTCGCCCAGGCAAGGGGGCAGATAAACAGTTTGCCCGATAACGAGTACCAGAAGTTGATCACATCTTTGATGGAAAAGGCGGCTGAGACCGGCGACGAGGAAGTCGTGATCGGTAAGAACGAGACGCGGATAGATAATTCTTTGATCAAACAGATCAATCGCAATCTCGGTACGGGATTCAAGGGCAATCTTCATCTGGCTTCGGACCGTGCGGATATTGACGGCGGTTTTATCCTGAGGCGCGGCAAGATCCAGTTGAATGTCAGTACGGATGTCTTATTGAGTCAGGT
>DRGS01000037.1 GCA_011053245.1 Phycisphaerales bacterium | reverse complement strand
GTTTAAGGGTCTTGGCGAGATGAATTCCGATCAGTTATGGGACACGACGATGGATCCGTCAAAGCGGACGCTGCTACAGGTTTCGGTTGAAGATGCCGGCGAAGCTGACCGGCTGTTCAGTATTCTAATGGGTGATGATGTGGAGAAACGCAGGAATTTCATCAAAGATCACGCTCTTGAAGTTCAGAATCTTGATGTTTGATCGCATCAAAAGAGAATATTTAAAGTTTTAACTTGCAAAAATTTTGTTTTGGATGCAAAATACTGCTTTGAAGGAAAGTAGTCATGGATTTTTTTGGGGAACAGGAGAGAAAAATGGCACATTTAAGGAAGCCGGTGGTTTTGCTTACAGTTTTTGTAATGGCTCTGAGCGGTTGTCAGTGGTGGAGCAAAACCAAGACGAACGATATTTCCGCTGATGAGTTGGGCAGTGAAAAGTCCACGCTTTTCGCGAAGATAGACAAGAAATACGAAAACCCCAAGGCTCATTACGAACTGGGTAAGTTGTATTACAATGACGGTCTGTGGGACAAAGCCGAATGGGAGTTTAATATCGCGCTCGGGTTTGACCCTGTTCACAGGCGAGCGCAAGCTGCATTGGTCAAGACGCTTGTTGCAGCGGACAAGCCGGAGCGGTCGTCGATGGCGGCGGAATTTTATATGAATCAGGCATCTACCTCCGCGACGTCATCGCTTCTTTTGGGTAAGGCTTTTCAGCGTGAGCTTCTGGATGATTATGCGGTCGCTTGTTACCAGCAGGCACTCGGTCTTGCTCCGAATTCGGCTGCGTTGCATAAGCAGATCGGATATTATTATCTGAGCAAGCGCGACAGGGTGCGAGCGGAGGAATATCTGCGGAGAAGTTTTCAGCTTGACCCATACCAGTCCGAAGTCGCCGGCGAACTTGGCCGATTAGGAATTGTGGTCCAGATCCCGCGGAAGATCGAGAAGAATACAAAGAAGCTTGATAAGCTGATCAATGAGTCCAGGGAAGAATAGAATAATAGATCAATCGCTGTCAAACACGAGGCATAGAGTGTTGATGTCGTGAGACTTGACAAGAGGAATTTAACCTCGTGACAAATGGATGTGTCGCGGGGTTTTTTTGTGAGTAATGGCAATAGACGACAAGGATAGTTTTTGGCATGACGATAACTGAGAAAATTGGATTCATGGTGTTTGCCGCGATTGTTATGCTTGTTTGTTTGCTGGAGATTCGCCTTGCTCTTATTTATGTCGTTAATAAGCTGAGAGGTAGCTCAAAGCCAAATCCGTTTGTTGCCAGAAGCGCCGTCGTGGTTCATTGTTTTGCGATGATCGGCTTACTGTGTATTCCTTACGGATTTTTTATTGAGCCCTACTGGATAGATGTCAATACGATTGAGGTCGAGACCAGCAAACTCAAGGAGACAAACTTCAAGGTCGTGCATATTTCCGACATGCACTGTGACGAGAAGATGCGGAACGAAGAGAGGCTGGTCCGCATCATCAATGCAATGGAGCCGGATGCCATTGTCTTTACAGGTGACTCGCTCAATATACTCGCCGCCTTGGCGAGGTTCAGGGACACAATGGGCAAGCTGTCGGCTGAATCTGGAAAATTTGCTGTATTAGGGAACATGGATAGAGGGCAATGGTCCGGCTCGCCGCTGTATCAAGGGACCGGCTTTGAACTGCTTGACCAAAGTGACGTAAGCGTCAACAAGGGCGATGAATCAATACAGATATACGGTCTTAGTGCAGGGCGATCCGATCTCTACAAGCAGGTATTGGAAGGCACATCACCAGATCGGTTTAACATATTTCTTTATCACCACCCCGACCTTATCGAGAGCCTGGAGGATTTCAATGTTGACCTTTACCTTGCCGGTCACACGCATGGCGGTCAGGTGGCGTTGCCTTTTTACGGGGCACTGGTAACGCTATCAAAATATGGCAAGAAGTACGAGTCGGGCAAGTACATGGTAGGCAAAACTATGCTATACATCAACAGGGGTATAGGAATGGAAGGCGGCCGTGCACCAAGAGTAAGATTTTGGGCCAGGCCTGAGATAACAGTTTTCAATATTGTTCCCAAGAGAGGCTGAGCATAATCGGCAATGCCGCGTGTAAGGATAACTTATGAATTTACTGGATCATCTTGAGAAGAGGTACAGGCGGTTTGCGGTGCCGCACATGACGCGGTACATTGTGTTGGGGCAGGTAGCGGCCTATATTTTTATAGCGATGGAGCAGATCGACCCTGCGCAGATGGCGTTTGTGCCGAAGCTGGTGCTTGAAGGTCAGATATGGCGACTGATCACGTTTGTGCTGGTGCCGCCGTTCCGTACTCCGATTAGTATTTTCTTTGGGTTATACCTGTTCTATCTTGTGGGTTCGGCATTGGAAAATCACTGGGGCGCGTTTCGCTATAATGTATACTTGCTGATAGCTTATGTAAGCACGGTCATCTTTGCGTTTTTTACGCCGGGTTATGCGGCTACGAATGTGTTTATTGGCGGGTCGTTTTTTCTGGCATTTGCGTTTTTATATCCCGACTTTCAGCTTTATCTGATGTTCATCCTGCCTGTGCGGATGAAGTGGCTGGCGATGCTGGCGTGGATCATTTATTTTTTAGTAATAGTTTTTGGCAACTGGAGCGGACGATTTATGGCCCTGGCGTCAATACTGAATTTCTTAGTGTTTTTCGGCGCCGATGTTGTGCGAAAGGCTAAATACGGCAGGCGGAAGATGACCCAGCAGGCAACCCGGTATGCGACAAAAGATAAGCCGAGGCATTGCTGCGTGGTTTGTGGCATAACAGAAAAGAGTCAGGACAAGCCCGAATTTCGGTATTGCAATATATGTCAGCCGACAGCATGCTATTGCACAGAGCACCTTGAAGGTCACGAACACATCTGTGGTTAACTGTTTGCGGGAATTACGGCATGGAAGTATAACTTGACTTAAATGGTCATGTCCAGTATCATTAGCGTATGGCGGACTATAAAGATTCTTTGGATTTTACCCGGAAACTTGCTACAACTAAGTTGGATTGCGGCTTAACCTTAAGTGAGCTGGCCGGCTATGATGACATAGCTATGTGGTGGTTTGCCCGTTTCGATCTTATAGATCTATTACTGCACATGCCCGATGAATGCGACGCATATCGGCCCACGGAGTTGAAATTTCATTCGATCGTTTGTTCGCTGCCGCTTTGGATGTTTTCATTTCTGAATTTCTGTTTTGATCTTACACGAAAGATCTTCATTAAATCCATTCTGTTGTTCTGTCGCAAAAACAAAATAGAAGCAAGCCTTCCCCGAAAGAAGATTCTGTTTACCGCAGAGGATATCCGGTGGGACAGGATGATGGATTACAAAACCGGTGAATCTCGCAAAACGGACACATTTTTTGATCCCCTGTTAAATATTTTGAAAGACGACTACACTCTCATCGGCACATACCCATGCGTTAAATATATCTACCCCTTTAGCTCCGCGATGGAAAGTCTCAAGATCCTTATCGACAAGGCGAAGAACTGGGACATCCAACATTTGCCTTTCAATGTTTTCTGGACAGCGAAAATTTGGCTTAAAGAGTATCGTGCTGCGTGTCATTTTATGAAACAGTGGAAGTTGCTTGCTAAAGACAAAAAATTTCGACAGCTTTGCAATTTCAAAGGCACGGACATTTTCGATCTGATCAGCAGGCAGCTTAAATTCTATTTTCTTGTACTTTTCCCTTGCGCCGTAAAGCGCATCGCAATATCAAAGATAATGTTGGGGAAAGTCAGCCCTGCTACAGTGGTGCTTATCAACGAATATGGGATTTTTGAACGCGCATTGATAATCGCCGCTAAACAAAAAGGTATCCCTACCATCGCAATACAACACGGTAACATCCAGCCTTGGCACCAGGGATATATGTATGCAAAGGAGGATGTCTCCGCAGATGGTTTGGTTACTTCGCCTTACTGCCCTATGCCAGACAGAACCGCTGTTTACGGAAGTTACTTTAAAAAACTCCTGTCCACAGAAAGCGCATATCCCGAAGACAGCCTTGTAATAACCGGCCCGCCGCGATATGACATCCTGAGCACCCTGAAAGAACAGTTTACCGCAGAAAGCATACTCAAGGAATATAACATCCCGCTAAACAGAAAGGTTATACTCTGGACCACACAGTGTATTGGCATGACTGAAGAGGAAAATATTGCAAACGCCAAAGCGTTCGCTGCTGCCTTTGAACAACTTGACGAGGTCGTGCTTGTTATTAAGCAGCATCCAAGGGAACGTCCGGAACACCTGAAAATTCTACAAAAATATCTTCACTTGCCGAAAGACAATATTGTCATATCACCCATCACTGCCGACACCCTGAAGCTTATACATGCTTGCGATTTGATGGTCACAAAGTTTTCAACAACAGCCGTTGAGGCTATAGCCCTCGATAAGCCCCTCATATTGATGAATCTGACCGATGAGCCTGACAGGATCGAATATGTCAAGCAGGGCATAGCCGTCGGGGTCTATAAACCGGAAGATTTAGCTCCGATAATCCGAAAAATATTCAACAACGAGACGGATATGGCCGAAAAAAGGAAAGAGTATATACAGCGATACCTGTACCGCATTGACGGTCAGGCTGCCAGCAGAGTAGCTGGAGCAATCGTAGATATGCTCAACAATAAGAATTGATACAAAAGTACAGGAAATTGTTATGGATGATATATTAGGTATTATTTGTGCACGCAAGGGAAGCAAGAGATTGCCCGGAAAGAATGAAAAAGTGATTGACGGCATATCTTTGACGGAAAGATCTCTGCAAACCCTGCACGCTGCCGGTATCGAGCAGCTTGTTGTCGCAACGGACTTTATGCTTGATTTCGATATTCAGAAATACGGCGCAACCCATCTTTTCAGGCCGGAAAATATATCAGAAGATAACGTGCCGCTTCAGGAAACTATAAAGTGGGTGTATTATTCCATGCAGAAGGATTATAAGTACGTTGTTTATCTTATGCCCAACTGCCCAATGATTAGCGTTGAGATTGTCAAGAAAGCGATAAAGATGTTGACGGAGGGACGGTTCAATGTTATTCGTTCCTACAATGGCCAGGGCGACGAAAACGGCATGATCGCAGTAAGAACAAAATACTTGATGGATCATTTTATAGATGTATACTGCGGTGGTATCGTTTGTCCGGGCGACGAAATACATGACGAGCGAGACTATCTTAGTGTTAAGAAAATAATGGAGGGGCCAAGTGACCAGCTGGACAAATAACAATAATAGTGTGTACATCATCGCGGAAGTCGGCCAGAACCATAACGGTGATATCGATCTGGCAAAAAAATTAATAGACGTTGCGGCTATGCCAGTCTTCGATTATTTCACTGGTAAAGCTTTACCGGGAGTCAATGCGGTAAAGTTCACAAAACGTGACCTGAACGAAGAACTTACAGTTGAGGCAGCCAATAAACCGTACACCTCGCCGCATGCTTTCGGCTCGACTTATATCGAACATCGCAAGGCGCTGGAATTGTCGATCGAAGAACATAAGGAGCTGGAGGTTTATGCACATGAGAAGGGACTCGATTTTATCGAAACCCTGTGTTCGCCAGGTTGCCTCGAATTACTTGAAACCGTCAAGGTAGATGTTGTAAAAATTGCATCACGCGATGTCACTAATATCCCTCTCTTGAATGAATTAGGCAAACTGAAAATAGATGTCATTATTTCCTCTGGAATGTGTTCGCTTCAGGAATTACAAGATGCTTTGGGCATCCTGTCCGAAACACCTAAGAAAATCGCCGTACTTCATTGTATCAGCCAGTATCCCGCCCAGTATGAGAATATAAATCTTTCTTCGATACCATACCTGAAAGAATTGTTCCCGGAAAGCACTATAGGATATTCGGATCATTCGATCGGAATTGTTGTTCCCGTGGCCGCCGTAGCACTCGGAGCAAGTATCATAGAAAAACATATTACTCTCAACCGCAGCATGAAAGGCTCCGACCATGCCGGTTCACTCGAGCCCGAAGGTCTCTGGCGAATTGTTCGCGATATTAGAAACATAGAAAAGGCAATGGGAGTGAGGCAGCAAGACTTTCATCCGGCAATAAGATCTTCCAGAGAAAAACTCGCTCGCTCCCTGGCTATCCAGATACCACTTGCCAAAGGCGAAACGCTCAGAGAAAGCTATCTCTGTATGCGAAGTCCCGGTAACGGAATGAGCTGGGAAGAAAGAAAAAGCATTATTGGCAAAAAGGCGAAACACGATTTGCCTGCCAACACACTTCTGCATAGGAGCGACCTGGAATGAAAAAAAACGATCTTGAAAAAAAATGTAAGGGGATCCGGCTGGTAATATCGGATGTCGACGGGGTTCTCACCGATGGTGGTATGTACTATGGCGAAAATGGCGACGAACTCAAAAAATTCAATGTTCGAGATGGCGTTGGCGTGGTTCTGCTGCAACTGGCAGGATTAAAAGTAGGAGCATTTACTGGCGAAAACACACAGATGGTAGAAAGAAGAATGCAAAAGATAGGCATGGATTTTCTGTTCAGTAACGTAAAGGATAAATCAGCTTGTCTTGATGAACTTATGAAAACAAACAACATCAGCGCCGACCAGATTGCTTATGTAGGCGACGAAATAAACGACTACTGCCTTTTAGGAAAAGTCGGATTGTTCTTTACCGTTGCCGACGCCAATCCTGACATAATTAGTAAAGCGGATGTCGTATTGGAATGCAAAGGGGGACAGGGTGCCTTGCGGGAAATAGCAAGAGTTCTGCTTACCGCTCAGGGCAAACTGCAATCGGCTCTCGATCTATATGTTAAGAATTCAAAGGATGGGAACAAATCTTAGCCCTGACCAAGTAAATATTTGTTTCAAAAGTAAAAGGTATTTGTGATATGGAACAGCATTGCCCCGTCTGCAACTCAAAGGATGTATTTAAATTGCTGGCATGGCAAAGGGGGTTCAATATATATAAATGCAAAAACTGCCTGTTGATATATACTCATCCTTTGCCGTCGGACGAAGAGTTGGATGAGTTTTATCAAGGCTTTTTATTTCGCAAGCCTGATGAAAACAAAATAGATCGGCAGGTAGAAAAAAAGAAAGCCGAACTTGCCAAGTTATTCGACTTACACTCCACAGACGATATTGACAACAAGGACTTTCTTGATTTCGGCGGGGGAGTTGGACTTACAACAAAAGCCGCCAGGGACATGGGATTGAATGCCCATTATTTTGATGTTGACGGAGAATCTGTCGCATTTCTCAAAGACAAGTTAGGGATTGAAAGTGAATTTGTTTTTACGGATGTGGCGGAGATTGCCAGCAGGAAATTTGATTTTATACTTGCCGATAACGTCATTGAACATGATAAATGCCCAATAGAATTTATGAGAAAATTGTACAACTTTTTGAAGCCAGACGGTATTTTAGTTGCAAAAACACCACATGCGTGCAATACTGAAACCGTCTTCTATCCAGCAGTCAATCTTGTCGGCTATTTTTTAAGATCCTTAAAATATAACAATATGAAAGATAGTATCCGTGGATATATGAATAGATGGTGGCACTGTGACCCGCCAAGGCATCTCTATTCTTTTTCTGAAAAGAGTTTCCGAGAGATATTGAAGGCCTTGAAAATATCGGATTATAAAATAGATCATTACCGTCTCGGTTTATTCAGGTATTCTATTATAGAATTCCTGTTTTCAAAAAACAAAGGCGTTAAAAGAATAATTATAAAAATACTACTTTTAATCTTTTTGCCTGTTGAATTGATGTCTAAGTTACTACAGGTTTTTCTAACAAGTCTTAATTTAATTACACCAAGCGGCCTAATAATAAAAATCAAAAAAGAAGCAGTTAACAGGCAAAACAGATAATGGCGATCCCAAAGAAATTAACAAAACCGATAAAAAAACTTATACAGGCCTGCTTAACGCGGGTTTTGGCATGAAAAAGCGGTTAAATTTAAAATATGTTTCCGTGCTCACTTTCCTTGTAACACCCTATATTTAAGGTACTTATGAAAAAGTACCGTCTGCCAACCAGACAGTAGGCCAACAATAATTCCATTAAACCTTTGACAATCAACAAGTTGTTATATATAATATCCATTGTTTGTTTCAAGGAAGAATCTTTTGGTGTTTAGGGTAACCCGAAAGAGAGAGTAAAAAACTTGTATATTTATTAATAATGTGAAAGGAGCATGAGCGATGAGATTTTTAACATGTATTTTAGTTGGAGTTCTTAGTGTGTCGGTATTCGCCGAGGAAATAACGATATTATGGCCAAGCGAAGTGTTGCCATCGGATTCACCGCCAAATGTTCCAGAAGCTGCATTGGGCATCCCAGATCAACGCTGTGCAGCGTTTGTTCCTCTTAATGCTACAGCTACTTATGCAGACTTTAATATTTCAGCTTCATACGACAAATCTAACTTGGAAAGTTTGCTTAATGTGGACAGTGAGGCTTTCGCTCAAGCTGATTTCATTGCATTTGAATCAAACGGAACCCCACATTTGGGTTTTGAGAAATCAATTTGGACTTTTGCCTCAGGCGATGTAACAGAAACAATTACTGTAATCTCTCAAGCCTTAGCGTTTGGAGAGATTATGCCAAGGGTATATGAAACCTTTTTCAATATACAATCACATCAGACGCGAGGTGATGTTCCGTTCGTTTTATTTGACCTTCAGGTTGTTGATCCGCTGGCTTCTGATTTTACAGTTACGGTAAAACAAGGCGGTCGATTTCAACTTCAAACTCCGGAGATAGATGCCATGGGTGTAATTCAACCAACACTATCTGAAAGACTTGAAATGCTTATCTTGGAAAAAACAAAAGAAGTTGAAATAATCAAAGTTTTTTTGGAAGAAGAAAGCAGTATCTTGGAACAACTGAACAACATGCTTGAACAAGATAATTATGGAGGATTCAAGAAAGCAGATTTAATTAAAGTAAAAGCAAATATTCATTCTTCAATGCAACACCAAGAGCAGGCCAAAAATGCTTTGACGAAAAGCATTAAAAAGTTGGAGAGTGCATTAGCAATTATAGAGCCTTCAATCAATAATGGTTCTTTAGGCTTTAAAGGCTAGTGATTCCAAAAAGTTACAAGACAATTATTCAATGGGTTCTTGCTGCATCGTGCATTCTCTATCTTGTGCGATTCTTCGCAAAAAACACTGAAGGATTAAAACTCGTCCTTGATCTCAACCCTTTGTATGTCCTTGGAATAGCTCTTCTTGTTGTTCTTGGCCATTTGATCTTTGCATGGCGATACAGGATCATTCTTATAAAATGCAGCGAAAAAACATTGCCGTTTCTTCCTTTGGCTAAGATGATCATTTTGAGTCGTTTTCTCGGCGTATTCGCACCGCAAGCGGGCAATATTTATCGGGGTGTAGTTCTTAAGAAACAGCACCGAATTTCCTATACGACTTATGCGAGCAGTTTTTTTTCGATTACATGGTTTGACACATGCCTTAATCTTATTTTTGCACTAATAATCATATTGGCCATAAAACCTGAACTTGAACTTGGCGGCACACGTGCCTGGCTTGGATTACTGGCCCTCATTATTCTTATTGGCCTGATACCTTTCATCACAGAACAAATTCTTCGGAAAATAAAAGTCAAAAACCGCTATCTCTTGTGGGTTCATGGGCGATTGTCCGAAATGTTTAATGTATCGGTAAGCGCAGTCAGTGATAAATCCTATCTTGTCAAGATGGTACTTACCGGCGTCATTTCTTTCGTAAATACGATTATCATGTTTTATATCTGTTTTCACGCCCTTGGCATCAGTATCACTCTGCCCGTATTATCGCTATTCTATGTTATTCTCCGGTTGTGTAACAGTATACAGATTACCCCTGGAAACATCGGCATTCGCGAGATCGCCTACGGTATTCTCAGCAGTTATATGCAGATCGGTATGGCCGAGGGAATACTTGTCTCGGTTGCGATGCGAATAATAAGTTTAGTTGTTATTTCAGTAATGGGCATTGCTCTCGGGGGTGTGGCTATTATAAAAAACAAAGAATCACTCGATCTCGAAACCAATCCTCAGGTTTAAATGTGCAACGCATTTAATACGCCAGATCATTAAGGGATAGATGTTTTATTCGATCCTGTCTTTGCTTAAATGCGAAACAATCTTCTCGGTGTTCGGTTTTTCTATGATGCCTTTTTCCGTTATGATGGCGGTGATATTTTCCGCATCCGTCACGTCGAATGCCGGATTATACACCTTGGCCCCTTCCGGTGCAACTGTAACGACATCCATTATGCAGGATATTTCTTTGCCGCTGCGTTGTTCGATAGGGATATCTGCGCCGCTTTTGATATTTAAGTCGAATGTACTCGAAGGAGCCGCGATATAAAAAGGCACGCCGTGAGCCTTTGCCAGGATGCTGAGACTGTAAGTGCCGATCTTGTTTGCGGCATCACCGTTTGCGGCTATGCGGTCGGCGCCTGTTATTACCGCGTCGATCTCGCCGGCTTTCATTAGCGAACCTGCCATGTTGTCGCAGATCAAGGTCGCGTCGATACCGGCTTGCATGAGTTCCCAAATGGTAAGACGACTGCCCTGAAGCAGCGGACGTGTCTCATCGGCATAGACGCTGAATTTTTTGCCAAGCTGATGGGCTTCGTACATTGGTGATAGCGCAGTGCCCTGCCCCGCGGTCGCCAGTGCGCCGGCGTTGCAATGTGTAAGTATCCTGCTCCCGTCTTTGATAAACTTTTCACCGTTTACGCCTATCGCTTTGCACATTTGCTTATCTTCATTGCAGATGGCATGGGCCTCGCCGAGCAATGCTTCTTTCAGTGCATCCGTATTTGCGGTCGAATTCTCTGAAACGAATCTTTTCGCAAAAGCTTTC
>DRGS01000036.1 GCA_011053245.1 Phycisphaerales bacterium | reverse complement strand
GGCTTTGATCCTGCCGCTGGTAAACTGCTTTGCCGTTTCCCTTGCAATGTGCAGTGCCTTCTCTATTTTTGCCAGATCCGTATCTGTTGACATTTATATCTCCGTTGTATCCGACCAAAGCCAGAGTGTTTTTAGGGTTTGAAAATGATGCCTTTGTTTTGAAGCATCTGTTTGACGGACTCGACCGTTTCGTCCAGATCCCATCCTTCGTTTATGACCATGTCATACGCAATATCGGTGACGTCGCCTCCAACCCATATCACTTCGATCGAGTCGGTATCTACGGTCGCTCTGATTATCTCAAGGTCCGATTGCGTCAGTCCGATAGCCGCGACCACAACGATGATCCCGGCGTCGAGCATAATGTTGGAAACTTCCGCCAGTCTTCGCAGATGCTCCTGCTTATTCTCTGTCGTACCCTGGGTCTTAATATCGGCACCGACGCCGTAAAGAATATTTCCAATACCGAAGAAATAGACTATCTTACCTTCGTCAAAGAGTCTTGCCTCAACAGCCTTTGCGATGGTCTTCTTGCCGACATCTTTCTGGCCTGTTACTAACATCAGCGTTGGCTTCTGACTGTATTTTTCGGTTCGCTCTTCATGCGAAATATCGCTCGTTTCCCATTTGTAATTACGCTGCATGACATAATCACGGACCCATTCCTGTCTGTCATCAAGTCCCTGGCGGATGATCCCGCCGCCGCGTATCTCGTAATTATCGACTATCACAAATCTTCCGGTAGCTGCGATCTCCTCGGTCAGATCGAACGCGATCCCCTTACGAACATGCAGGATACATTCGGCGACATCGTGACGCTCTATCCTGTCCTTCTTCTCCGTAGAGCTAAGGTCCGAGCCATCGATAACACTTATGATCTCTTCGAGTTGTACTTCTTCTTTGGCGGTCCCGATCTTGATCAGGTAGCGTTTGCTTTTGACCATCGGCTCTTTGCCCATCCAGAAAAGGTTCACTTTCAGGCGGCTTGTGACCAATGGATGTTTCTCGCCGGTCTTAGCAGCCATCTGTCCGCGAGTGATATATATCTGTTCGTCAAGCGTAAAAGCGGTCGCGAGTCCGGCGGATGCCGATTCCTTGTTTTGCAGATTAAACCCTTCTATACTCCTGACGGTACTTTTCTTTCCTGAAGGATAGAATACCAACTCGTCACCTACAGAAACCTTTCCTGTATCGACGGTTCCGGCGACGGTGCGGCGTTTATCGCCTGCCTTCGTAAACTTATAAACATCCTGAATCGGCATCCTGAAAGGCTTATCCGTCGGCAAAGCCTCCCTCTCAAATCCGTCCAGTGCATCGAGAACAGTTTTGCCGTTGTACCACGGCATTTTATCGCTAAGAGTAGCGACATTGTCGCCGGCCATGCCGCTTACCGGTATAAAGCTGCCCGTAAGACCTATCTGGACAAGGAACTCCTTGTATTCACTAACAACAGAATCGTAAGTTTCTTTGCTGTATTCGACCAGATCCATTTTGTTGACCAGTACCACAAGCTGATCGATCCCTAACATCGAGAGCATGTATCCGTGCCTGCGGGAGTTTTCCTGTACGCCTTCTTCGGCGTCGATGACCAGCATCGCCGCTTGCGCCCTCGACGCTCCAGTGACCATATTCTTAAGGAACTCAATATGGCCCGGTGCGTCAATGATGATGTAATCGCGTTTGTTAGTTTGAAAGAACACCCTTGCCGAATCGATAGTGATACCCTGCGACTGCTCGTCCTTTAGAGCGTCGAGCAGGAAAGCGTATTCGAATGGTTTGGCATTTTGCCGACACGTTTCTCTTACCTGGTCAAGTTTTCCATCCGGCAGCGAATTCGTATCAGCCAATAACCTGCCGATGACGGTACTCTTGCCGTGGTCAACGTGACCGGCGATTACGATGTCCATTCTTTCTTTGCTTGTTTCGGTTGTCATATTTACCTTTACGCAGGTTTCACCGGAGCGTCGATTACATATATCCATCTCTTCGAAGTGTCTCAAGGCCGCCGCCGTCTTCTGCGTCCTGTGCCCTGCCGGATCGTTCGGCGATGTTTGCCAGTTTACCGCTCTTGAGTTCTTCGATTATTTCAGCAACATTTGTCGACTTCGATTCGATAGGAGTCGTACAGGGATAGCAGCCGAGCGAACGGTAGCGTTTACCCTCGCCCTGATCGTAGTACAATGAAACGGTGGGGATATTCTCACGCCCAATGTATTCCCAGATATTAAGCTCCGTCCAGTCCAGCAGCGGATGTACCCTGACGTGTGTGCCCGGCGCGAAATCCGTTTTGTACTGGTTCCACAACTCCGGAGGTTGGTCGCCGACATCCCAGTCGTTTTCCTTATCGCGTGGTGAGAAATACCGCTCCTTGGACCGCGAACCCTCCTCATCCGAGCGGACACCGACTATTACACCCGTAAAGGGATCCGTATTGGAATCGCGGGTGTAGCATTTTTTCAGATGGTCGAACCTGAATCTTGGCCAGTTGCCGTTCAATGTGTTCTTGAGAGCCTCGGATTTCAGTATTTTACAGCACGCTATTCTGTCGATGTTACCATCGGGAAAAGTGTTTTTCGATTCGAGGGCATCGGTGTTCATACCGTAGACCATATTAAGCTGCCACTGCTCGGTAAGTTTGTCTCGATACTCGATCATCTCCGGGATCTTGTAGCCGGTATCGATATGCACCAGCGAAAACGGAACATGCCCCAGAAAAGCTTTTCTTGCAAGCCACAGCAAAACAGTGCTGTCCTTACCGATGGACCAGAGCATGCAAAGGTTATTGAAATTCGCGTAGGCTTCGCGAAGTATATGTACACTTCTGCTTTCTAACTGATCAAGGTGATCCACAAAACGCCCCTTAAAGATATTGCCTGATATGCTCTAATACTATTGCGGCGGACTCTTCTAAAGTCTGGTTCTCCGTATCGACAACGAGTTCGGGGTTTTCAGGCGCTTCGTACGGGTCGTCAATACCGGTAAAATTCGTGATCTCACCGGCTCGTGCCCTCTTATAAAGTCCCTTTACATCTCGCCTTTCGCATTCGTCTAACGAAGCCGATACAAATACCTCAATAAAGTTGTCGCACATATCCCTTACAATACCTCTGGTCTCGCGGTAGGGTGATATGAAAGAAGCGATCACAACGACCCCGTGCTTTTCAAGCCTCGAAGCCATAAATCCTACCCTCTTAATATGTTCGTCACGATCCTTCTTGCTAAAACCAGTAGCTGGGAAATAGCCCCGCAGCACATCCCCGTCGAGCTTTTCCACTCGCAGACCGTCATTCGAAATACGATCGTATACTTCATCCGCCAGAGTACTCTTGCCGGCTCCGGAAAGCCCGGTAAACCAAAGTACAAATGCCTTTTTGTCGTTTGCCAAATTGTTTCCCTTAAAAAACGCAATAAAAGCTTACTTGTGTCAACAATACAGAGGAGTTTGCATAACTACTTATATATAAAGATATCCGGTTGATTTTGCAAGCTTCATCTTCCCATAATCGTTATGTGGGACGATTGTTCTGCGCTTTTCTGAGAAAAAGCCAAAAAAAGCTTGAAAGGCAAAGTGTTGCTGCAAATTTGACAAAAAAAAGGGCTTAGGTTGCTTCCTAAGTCCTGGCGTCCTTAAAAGAGTACTGTTTCGCAGTTACGGCGGTGGTCCTCGCATAGCTGCATCGACTTCCGGTGGCTCTGAGATAACTTCGAATTTTGTGATCATATCTGTCATTTTCTTCCCCAATTTGAATTAAGATGATTGCTTGCGTGACCGTAAAGGGCAATACGCCCGTAAAGGGTTTTTCTCTTTACCCGCTCGGTGGTCCGCGTGCGCCCTTAACAGCATTGGCATATTTTGTTTTGATCGTTTTCATTTTCTTTTCCCCCAAACAACAAATATCATTATAGCAGAAGGGGGGCTGTATGTCAAGATAATATTAAGAATATATTAAGGAAATCAAATAAATATTGCGAATTCACTGTATTCCGGCAGAAATCCTGAGATTATCGGACCCCGTGCAAAATTTTTTGATTAGCCTTTTTTGGTTTTAGAGGGTATCATGGCATTGAGTTGTTATGAAATATCACAATTTAACCGATCAGGGGGAAAGATTTGACAAAGCGAATCCGAATAATCATATCAGGCACCGTACAGGGAGTTGGATGCAGGCCGTTTATCCACCGCCTGGCCCGGCAGTTTGACATGACAGGTTTCGTTTATAATGACTTTTCCGGCGTCACCATTGAGATTCAGGGCGCCGCCGCCAGTATTTCTGATTTTACCGACAGATTGAGGTCCGACAACAACAAGCCCCCCCTGCTGGAGGTCGCCGAATCTAACATTTCGGACATTGACCCGGTCGATGGCGAAGAAGAGTTCGTTATTCGCATCAGCGATACCGATGCCGCAAACGCTGCCACGCAGGTAACCGCCGATACCGCTACCTGCTCCGATTGCCTCAGGGAGATGTTCGACCCTGACGATTTCCGCTATCGCTATCCCTTTATAAACTGCACTAACTGCGGTCCGCGATATTCGCTGATAAAGTCGATCCCTTACGACCGCCCCGCTACGACCATGGCGAATTTTGCGATGTGCCCGAAATGTTCGGCCCAGTACACCGACATTACCGACCGTCGATACCACGCCCAGCCGGTCGCATGTCCAACCTGCGGGCCGAAGATATGGCTAACGGACAACAACGGGGCAACGATAGAAACCGATCCCAACACCACGATCTCAAAAACAGCTCAATTACTCCGGCAGGGCCAAATTGCCGCTATAAAGGGTATAGGCGGCTTTCATCTGGCGGTCGACGCTTTGAACGATAAAGCCGTACAACTTCTGCGATCGAGAAAACGACGTGACCATAAGCCTTTTGCCTTGATGGCAAATTCCATTAAAACAATAAAAAAATACGCGGTCGTTGACGGCCCCGCCGAAAAACTCCTTACCGGTCCCCGAAGTCCCGTTGTTCTGCTTCCGCAAAGACAGGACGCCGCTCCGATAGCCGCGTCCGTCGCATCCGGTGTCAATACGTTCGGATTCATGCTCTGTTACGCTCCGCTGCATCACCTGCTCTTTGCCGAGGACGACATTGAAGTGCTCGTCATGACAAGCGCAAACCTCTCCGACGAACCTTTGATATGTGACAACGAAATTGCTCTTGAAAAACTCGCCGATGTTGCCGACGTATTCCTGATGCACGACCGCGAAATCTACCGCCAGTTGGACGATTCGGTCATACAAATAATAGACGGCGAACCCGCCCCATTAAGAAGGGCACGCGGATTTGTCCCAAGCCCGATCCTGACTGCTCGACACGCAAGCGTTGACATATTCGCCGCCGGTGCCGATCTGAAGAATACCTTCTGCCTCGTCAAGGGCAATCAGTTCATACTCAGCGAGCATATCGGCGACCTCAAAGACGCACTCGTCTTCAGCCATTACAAACGCTCCGTTGAGCATCTCAAGAAGCTCTTTACCGTAACACCAGAAGTCGTCGCCTGCGATCTGCACCCCGGCTATCTTTCGACTCAATACGCCGAATCACTCAACGCCGGAAAGATCATCCACATTCAGCACCACTGGGCACATATCGCCTCGGCATTAGCTGAATTCGATCATCACGAACCTGTCATCGGTCTCGTTGCCGACGGTACGGGCCTGGGAACCGACGACTGCATCTGGGGCTGCGAATGCCTCATAGCATCGCTAACGGACTTCGAGCGATTCGCCCATCTTGCGTATTTCCCATTGCCCGGCGGCGACAAAGCATCAAAGGAACCAATACGCCCGGTCATGGGGCTGCTAAGATCGATCACCGGCGACGATTCTTACCTGCAAAAGTACGAAAGTCTCTTAAATTCCATCGAGCCAGACACCGTCAGAATGCAAACTATCGCAACCCAGCTTGAAAAGAATATTAACACAGTCAACACATCGAGTATGGGCAGATTATTCGATGCCGTCGCGGCGATACTCGGCCTCGGCAGATACAATCATTTCGAGGCCCAACTTCCCATGGCTCTTGAAGCGATCGCGGACCGGCAAATAGATGACATCTACGATTTCGCCCTGACTCAGGATCCGCAGGGAACATTACAGCTTGATCTTCGTACTCTTATTGAACAATTGATAGAAGATTCCGGCAAAGGCATGGATCCGGGGCGTATCTCGGCGATGTTCCATAATACTATTGCCGCGGCGATGGCCGAAATTGCCGAACGCGCCCGGCAAAAATGCGAATTAACGACCGTCGCCCTTAGCGGTGGAGTATTTTGTAACCGATTTTTAACGGATCGGCTGATTACTATCTTGAAAAATAACGGATTTTTGGTATTATATAAAAGAAATGTACCTGCCAACGACGGCGGTATCGCACTTGGTCAGGCGGCCATCGCGGCGAAGGCTATGTCAATACAAAATGGATAACGAACATGTGTTTAGCTGTACCAGCAAGAATAGTTGAGTTAGAAGACGACAAAGCCACAGTCGACGCTTTCGGCAACAGGTGGGATATAAGAACCACATTCACACCCGAAGTCAACATTGGCGATATAGTCCTTGTCCACGCAGGCTTTGCGATAGCCCAAATCGGTGAAGAAGAGGCCAAAGAAACATGGCAGTTGTTAGCCGAACTTGACGAGCTAAGGGAAGAACAGGAAAAGAAATCCGAAGATACATAAATAGAGAAGTTTGATAATGCTCAGCAGGATCATAAAAGCTCAGAAACTAATGGACGCAGCCTGTGAAAGACTCGGCAGGCAGATAAACATAATGGAAGTTTGCGGTACGCACACCGTTTCGATATTTCGCAACGGGATCAGGCCGACCCTTCCGAAAACCTTGAAACTGCTCTCCGGACCGGGCTGCCCGGTTTGCGTAACCGATCAGGGCTACATTGATATAGTGCTCCAGTTGGCCGACCGCGACGATTGCATCATCGCAACCTATGGCGACATGATCCGCGTCCCCGGCAAGACCGGATCACTCGAAAAAAAGCATAAGTCAAATGTTAAGATAGTCCTCAGTTCGGAAGACGCCCTCGACCTTGCAAGAAATCATCCCGATAAGACGGTCGTCTTTATCGCCGTAGGATTTGAAACCACGACACCCGCCACAGCCGTTGCCATTGCCGACGCCCAAAGAGAGGGCATCGATAACTTCTGCGTCTTCTGCGCACACAAGCTCGTCATCCCCGCAATGGAAGCGCTCCTCTCGGATGAGAACAACCTGATAGACGCCTTCCTGTGCCCCGGCCATGTGAGTGTCATAATCGGCTCGGACGCGTATAAGCCAATAGTACAGCGATTCGCCAAACCCTGTGTTGTCGCCGGTTTCGAGCCGATGCAGATCATCGAAGGCGTCGCTGAGATTTGCAGACAACTTGCACACAATACCGCCGAAGTGGTTTCCATGTACGAAGCTGCCGTTACTGAAACCGGAAACACCACCGCACAAAAGATCATTGACGAATACTTTGAGCCGTATGATGGCTACTGGCGCGGTCTGGGGGCGATACCGAACGGTACGCTGAGGCTAAAGGACAAGTACGCAAAGTTCGATGCCGCAAAACGTTTCGGCATTGACGAGATACCGGCAGAGGATCTTACGGGCTGTAAATGCGGTGAGGTGCTCTGCGGTCTTATCGATCCGCCCGAGTGCCCGATGTTCGGAAAGAAATGCACCCCCGACGATCCGGTAGGACCATGCATGGTAAGCACCGAAGGGGCATGTGCGGCGTGGTACAAATATAGCAGGAGGAGAAAGCGTAACGGATGACGGATGAACAGAAAAAAACAGTTCTGCTGGCCCACGGCGGCGGCGGCAGGCTCACCTCCGATCTTATCGAAAAGACCATTCTCTCAAGATTCAAAAACGATACGTTGGGCCAACTGACCGACGCGGCATGCATAGACACCGGCTCATCGCAGATATTATTTACCACCGACAGCTTCGTCGTCAAGCCCCTCTTTTTTAACGGCGGCGATATCGGCAAGCTTGCGATATGCGGAACCGTAAACGATCTGGCGGTATCCGGTGCTGACCCGAAAGCTTTGAGTCTATCATTGATAATCGAAGAGGGCCTGCCGATGGAAACTCTCGAAACTATTCTCTCAAGCGCAGCGGCAACCGCCGAAAAAGCTGGCGTCCCCGTAGTTACCGGCGATACCAAGGTCGTGGAAAGATCGGCTGCGGACGGGATATTCATAAACACCGCCGGGATCGGTACGAAGATGGCTAATGTAAACCTGTCCTTCGACCGCATTGCCCCCGGAGATAAGATCATCATTAACGGCACAATAGGCGACCACGGCATGACCATCATGTCCCAGAGGGAGGGCATAAAGTTCGACTCACCGACAAAAAGCGATTGCGCCTGCCTTAATGATCTCGTCGCGACAGTGCTCAAAGCCAGCCCGAACGCGATAAAATTCATGCGCGACCCCACTCGCGGCGGCGTTGCAGCTACCCTTAACGAGGTCGCATCGTCTACCGGTTTGAATATCGAGCTTATCGAAAACGCGTTACCCATCGATACGACCGTTCGCGCCGCAGCCGACATGTTGGGCTTTGACCTGCTTGACATCGCAAACGAGGGCAAGGTGATAATGGTCGTCGCCTCCGAAGCTGCCGAAGATATTCTGCAAGCATGCAAGGCACATCCGCTCGGCGAAGCTTCCGCTGTAATAGGAACCGTCTTAGAAGCTGACGAGTCAGCCGCTGCCGTAGAGATAGTAACCGCCATCGGCGGCAGAAGGGTCGTACAAATGCCCTACGGCCGGGAATTGCCGAGGATCTGCTGATGCACGAAACGATCGTAGCCCAGAATATATTCAAAGCCATTGAAGCCGAAGCCAAAAAATACGACGCAAAACCCCTTTCGGCAAAGGTATCGTGCGGCCAGTTCAACCCGATCAATGATGAAGTACTCAACTTTGCCTTTGAGATCGCCGTCAGCGGCAGTATTTGCGAAGGCATGAAACTTGAAATAGTCCATATCCCGCTTTCGGCGACCTGCGGCAAATGCGGAAAGAGTTTCGACTTTGAAATATACTCGCCCATCTGCCCGCATTGCGAGAGCATAGAGTTCGAGTTTGGACAGGATGCACCGCTGTTACTTGAGGAAATAGAATTAGAGGATCCCGAAAAATGAAAGTATCATTGAACAAGAAAATATTAAGCAAGAACGCAGAGTGCGCCCTCCAGAACAGAAACTTCTTTGCCGAAAACAACACCCTCTGCATAAACGTCATATCCTCTCCAGGTTCCGGCAAGACCACTATCCTTGCCCGCACCATCACAGACAACCCGGATTTGAAAATAGGCGTCGTAGAAGGCGACATCAAAACCGATACCGATGCCCGCAAGATTCGCAAGACCGGCGCATGCGCCATACAGATAGAGACCGCCGGCGCCTGCCACCTCTCCGCCGAACAGGTCACAAAGGCCCTTGGCAAAATACCCACCGCCGATCTTGACATAGTATTCATCGAAAACGTCGGCAACCTCGTGTGCCCCTCATCATTCGATCTCGGCGAGCAGTTCCGAGTCGTCGTTCTCTCGGTCCCCGAAGGTGACGACAAACCCATAAAGTACCCCGGCACATTCGCCAAAGCCGATGCGATCCTCATCAATAAGATCGACCTCATTGACTATATCGATTTCAATCTCGAACGCGCCGTCGCCGATATTCGCGTACTGAATCCCAACGTCAAGATTTTTCAGGTATCGGCTAAGACCGGCCAGGGGATGGACCACTGGTACGATTGGCTCAAATCCTGCCGCAAGTAACATCTCAGCCTTGCATTTACTCGCCATATCTGTATAATAGCCGCTTTCTATCACTATATTGGAGTAATGCAATGGACCAGTTCAATTATAAAAATGGCAGATTATTCGCTGAAAACGTAGATGTCGTGGATATCGTCGCCGAAGTCGGCTCGCCAGTCTACATCTACAGCAAGGCCACCTTTCTCAGCCACTTGAGCAAGATACAAACCGCTCACGCCGCCATCGACACCACCGTGTGCTACTCGATAAAGGCTTGCGGCAACATTAACATCCTGAAATTTCTCGCCGAAGCCGACAGCGGTTTCGACATCGTAAGCGGCGGCGAACTCTACCGCGCAATGCAAGCCGGCGCCGACCTCTCAAAGATCGTCTACGCAGGAGTCGGCAAGACCGATACCGAGATAATCGACGCTCTAAAAGCTGGGATAGGATACTTCAACATCGAATCCGAAGCGGAGTTGGAGAACCTCATCGCCCTCGCTAAGGAAACCGGCACGAAGACCAAAGCCGCTCTCCGCGTAAACCCCGACATTGACGCCGGAACACACAAGCACATAACAACCGGCGTAAAGGAAACAAAGTTCGGCGTCGACATCGAACGTGCCAAAAAAGTCTTTGAAGATTTCGCCGATAACGGCTTTGTTGACATGTGCGCCATCCACGTCCATCTCGGCTCCGGCGGCAAGACAATAGACCCATATTGCAAAGCCATAGAAAAGATACTGCCGCTCATCGACGATCTTCGCGCCAAAGGCTACCGCATCGAGGCCCTTGACCTTGGCGGCGGTTACGGAGCCGACTACGAAAGCAACACCGTCCCTGCTGCTGCCGACTACGCATCGGGTATAGTACCACTTTTGAAAGGCAAAGACCTCAAACTCATTCTCGAACCCGGCAAGAGCATCGCCGCCAACGCCGGCATCCTCGTTACGAAGACACTGTTCACCAAAACCGGCGGCGAAAAGAATTTCGTGATCGTCGATGCTGGCATGAACGACCTGATAAGGCCGGCTCTCTATGATGCTTTCCATTTCATCTGGCCGGTCGCCGTCGAAGAAAAATTTGTGCCGCCGGCAAAAGAAAAAAAACTGAATATCGAAGGCTGTAAAGTCGTTGACGTGGTAGGCCCCATCTGCGAAGGAGCGGATTTCTTCGCGAAAGACAGATCCCTGCCCCCTGTCCAGCGGGACGACCTTATCGCCGTATTTACCGCTGGCGCCTATGGTTACACGATGGCCAGCAACTACAACTCCCGCCCGATGCTGCCGGAAGTTCTCGTAGATGGCGACAAATTTACCGTAATTCGCAAACGTCAGAGCTATGAAGATTTAGTGGCTCTGGAAAAATAAGCACTCGCGGTATTTATCCTTGCGTTTATTGACCATAAAGCTATACTTACTGGCTGATAGCTGAATCTATATCTGTAATTTTTGGGAAGGACCACTAATGTCAGACGACAGAAAAACAGATTTGAAAAAAGTAAAAGATCTCATCGAGTTGATGAAGGTAAACGACCTTGTCGAACTTGAGATCGCAGACGGCGAAAATAAAATTATGCTAAAGCGTCCTCAACCGGCCGCTCCGACTGTTACGCAT
>DRGS01000035.1 GCA_011053245.1 Phycisphaerales bacterium | reverse complement strand
TTCTGGCAAAACATAATTAATAGCTTGAATAATGACACGCTCCTGATATTTAGGGTTATAATAGTTATCGATTACATCCATACACGCTTTTGCCATCTTATGTTTACAGGAAACAGGGTAAAGCATTTTTTTCATTTTATTCGCCAAATCCCGCGCGTCATCTTCTTTGAAATAGCCACCTGTGCAACCTTCCTTGATTGTCTCGATTTCAGGGCCATGCAATCCCGTATCATTTTTGCATGTTAAAATGGCTGTTCCATACACTAATGAGTGCATTGCAACCAATCCAACCGCTCCGGGCGCAACACATATATCTGTAGAACTAAAGACCAATCCGGTCTCTTTCTCTTCGTAACAGGAACCATAAAAGAATACCTGATCTTCAACTCCAATCTCTCTGGCCAAAACCTCTAAATTTTCCCGTTCTCTACCATCGCCTATCAAAATCAAATTAACAATACAACCTTCATCATTCAACAGCCTAATAGCTTTTAACAAGACAGGTATTTTCTTTTGTTTTTCTAATCGACCGCTATGTACTACCAACCGCGTATCAGGATTATGAACACCAAACTTTTGCCGCAAACCATCGATGTCTGATTGGCTGATCTGCTCTCTAATCTCAACCTGTTCCTGATGATTAAGCGAATTGTAAACAACAAAAGTCTGGTGATTACTGAATCCATGTGAAACAAAAAAGACTCTTGCAAAATCGCCATATAGCAAAAAAGCACTGGCAAATTTAAAATATAACTTCCTAACAAACCATCTAATACCTTTCTCGTGACATTTGACTCCCTGACTCCATTCTATGACTGGTATGCCCCGTAATTTGCATATGATTCGAACTAAGATATTACTTAACGACAGATATCCTAAACTGATAACAATATCGATGTCTTCTTTCAACACGATTTTTACTGCTTCTGGCTGCCATTCAAAATCCTTGAATAATGGCCCTTTAAATCGACGAGATTTCAGATGGCGCCAATTGACTCCCTCTATATTTCCTACTTCATTAGCAGAGGCTACTTTGGCCCCGCCGGGGATATCGGTATTATCACCTGCGCAAACTTCAAAATCAATATATGAATTCTGCGATAACCGTCTGAAAATAGGTACACGATAATGCGGAATCCACCAAATAAAATGTGCTACTTTTATTTTACGATTATCTATATTACTTGTCATGGTTTCTCTTATAGATGTTATTTATAGAATCCCAAATCTTTAAGCTCTTTGGCCACAGAACAGAATTTACACTATCCTTTTCTCGAAACTTTCTTTACCTATTTTCAAAATAGTGTACATCATGATTGTGGTATTTTCGAGATAATCTCAATGATTTGTTTGCGGAGTGGGCGGCTTTCCATTTCCCAATTAAGTTCCGAACGTGCAGCCGATAATGCATTGTCTCTAAACTTTTCTATTATTGAATCATCATTCTTATACAGTGTCAAAAGGGCATTGCGTATCTGGTCAACAGAGTCAGGGGCAACCAATATGCCGTAAGAATGTTTTTTGAGAACCGCTTCCATTTCAGGAAAACAGCTTGCTATTACAGGCACACCCGCCATAGCCGCTTCATATAGTTTATTTGGAGCCGCCAGATAATAACTAAGGCAGGCATTTTCAATCAGAGAATGCACTACGTCCGCTGAAGCGGTCCATTCCAGCAGTTCATTACTTGGCACTGGCGGCAGAAAAAATACTCTCTTGGAGACTGTTTCGGCCTCAGCAAGTTGAATTAGTGACTCTATATATCGTTCAGCACTCATTCCCATTACGACAAAAACGATCTTATCCGGCAAACCCTTGAGGCTTCTTATCCCCTGTTCAATTCCCCTACCTGTACCTATCAGCCCCTGATACAAAAAGACAAACGTATCTTCCGGTAGTTTGAGATGTTTTCGTAATAACTTTTTTGATTTAATCTCTTTGAATACAGGAACATTTCTACATGTTAAAATTTCGTTTCTTCCGAGTCTTTTTTTCATAAACTCAGTTCTGGCATAATCTGCGCTAGTAACAAGATCGACTTTTTTCGTCAAGGTTTTTTCAAGAAAAAGCTTTTGAAAGTTCCGTAGCCAAAATGGTATCAAAGGGTATGTGCTGGAAATTCTGGCGCACTCCAATTCCATGGCATCATAAATAAGAACTCTTTTTCCCTTTCCCAACAGACAGGTAGCTATATAGCTAATAAGTAAAGCTGGTACATTATGAGCATAGAGAATATCGGGCTTATATTTAATGATCGCAAAAAGAAACCGCAGGACAACTTCAAACTGCCTCAACGGCCCAAATATTTTATGCCGGAAACGTCGAGTCCACCCATCAATGAGAACGCCCTCAAAAGTTCTTGAATTGTCTGTACCTCGTGGCTTCACAGAAAAACAGCGGACCTGTAGCCCAATATCTTTTAGAGTTTTAACGTTTCTGTGAAATCTGGTGACATAAGTAACATCACAAAGACAGGATATAGCTACTTTCAGTTTTGATTTATCCAACTGGCTCATAGACCCTCATATGCATAAGTAATTTGTAATACTACTTGACGATCTCTTTAAGTATTCTGCCTGCGTACATCGCTAAATCTTTGACCTCAGGAATCCTTTTTTTAAGATGTTCGGTGATATCTGAGGAATCCCTGAGAATAAACTTTATCTTTTCCACTACGACTTCAGGGCATAAGTCTTCCGGAGAAATGCAATAATTGTTGTGCCCGAATATATCTTCGTTCATACCCTTTGCCTTGATGCTATAGGCAAAACTCAGGGTTGGAATAAATGATGAGAAAGCAGCTATTGTCGAATGCATTCTCGCACCGGCAAATATCGCCATCTTGCTTATTATCCATTTTAGCTCGGGAGCGCTATATATTGGAGGTATCAAGGTTACACGCTCACTTTTATCAGAAACTTGCGATAAAACATCTTTAAGAAAGAGATAGTCATTGTTCCCTGGGTAACCCATAACATGTGGAATCAAATAGATATTGCGATCCGTTTTCTTAATTATGTTATTCAATATCTCCGCAGAGAGATTCTTCCACTTGTCAGGACTTCCGGCTGTTCTCTTGATAAATCTAGCCATAAGAGGGCTTAAATTCAAACCAATTGAATCTGGCTCAATCTGGAAATCAATCCCTTCTGGTTCCCGGGACTCCATCAAAAAAGCTGGGTCTCCTACCCTGTAAACGTTTTCTGTTAATCCCAGATTAGCAAGGTATCTGACAGTTTCAGGTTCACGGGCCATTATATGGACATCCTTTAGATGCTTGGCCATATATTTTTCATACTCCGGCAATTTTATGAAAGGCCCGACTGATGCACCCCATATAACCATCGGTATCCCCATCGACCTTACAAGAATGTCAAGGTCTGTACAAAGTGTCGGAGGTACTCCACCATCCAGAGAGTAATTATCTCCGCCAAGTGCCAGAACGGCACTTGCATCCTTACCCCAGTTGACAATGTCCTTATACATTACATGCTTGACCGACTTCGGGGTAACCACCCTCATTGTTTTATATAGAAACCAATAGCGGTCGAACCGCTTGTAAGGTTTACGCATGAAACCATAAACGTGAGATGAATCAGTATCATCTGAAGATTGAATTTTAAAATCTTCATTACTTAGATACGAATTAACAATAAGCAACCTGGTCTTATCAAAATTTTCGGTTAGTATGCGGCGAGTCCCCCTGAAGATCGCTTCGCAACCCCGATTGTAATTGGAACCATTTCCTGCTAAAATAAAAAGGGGCTTCTTATTGGTCATTCGAAATACTCCCTATTCAAATAGTGATGCTTAATAAAATTAATTTTACCGCCAGTCCATGCCACAATATATCTATGACTTATAGCCCAAATATTTTAACGCTTATCTTCTCGGTTAATATTCTTCTCGAAACATAGATAGAACCCATGCAAATAATAATTGTTATTAGAACCACGACCATCTGAAAAACAGGCAGCAGAGAACGAAATCCCGTAAAATGGCTTAGCATAAAGACTATATTATCCAAAAAAAGCATGTGAATTAAAAATATGCCAAAAGAATAATTCCCTATTAAAAGTAATGGCTTGGGCCACTTGGTTATCTTGGTTTTCAGCCATAAGAAAAAAGAGATAATTCCAATTGCATAAATACATGAAGATAGTTTAATAGTTGACATAGCAAAACCGACATTTCCGAATTCCTTCAACATCAAAAGTGCTTCAGCGAATGACAACATTAGCCCAAAAATTGCAAGAGAAGCAAATGTCCCCGGTCTGCTATTTATTCTTTTTTCAAGAGTTGGATTGGCACCAAGAAGTAAACCATATTGGAAAAATATCATCCATGAATAAAAGGGTAATGTGAATATGAAATACAATGGGATTCCTATCGAGAAAAACAAACGAACAATATAAAATGTTGCGAGAAACATTAGGTTTATTAACGCAATTAGAGCAAATCCATTCTTACGACTATTGACATACATTAAAACAGGTGTCAGTATGTAGAATTGAGCAATGAGAAGCACAAAATAATAAGGGGTTGATGCCTTACCTGTTAAAAGTTTTAAAAAGATCATTATTGCGTCAATCTTTCCTGAAAGTATTCCTGAAGTCAGTAAGATAGCCATTGACCAAATAAAATAGGGTAACAAAACCCTTGCAAGCCTTTTTGCAGTAACATTAATATAATCAGTGTGCTTTTGCGCTCCTTTGGCAACAAAATAACCCGAGATAAAAAGAAATGCCGGGACAGAAAAATTTATGACTTGTCTTAAAAAAATAGTGTAATAAAAACCTACCGAGCCATCTACTGTATGTTGCCCAAAACGTACACTATCACTCATAGTATGGATTAAAACAACTCCAATTATTGCAATCCCTCGTAGGGCATCAAACCCAATGTCTCTCTTTGTGGATTCCATTTGGCATACCTGATTTATAAACTTTTGCCTGCTTTGAAAAACAAATCTTTCAGTGATTTGGATATTTCAATAAACTTCTTCGGATAATACCGGGGACGTGTCGAGCAATATTGACTATTTTGCTAGTCAGTATCCAAGGCCTGAGTAATCGGACAAAAATATCAAGGCCATCTATTGGTTGTTGTTTAAGAAAGGCCTGCCGACTTAATGTTTTCGTTTTGATCCTTAACAATTGAAGTAGACGAAAGAAAAAAGTCCCCGCTTTACCGTCTGTAGTAACGCGTTTGCCTGGTCGCCATAGCCCCTTTCTGGCAGACAAATATAATCGATATTGCAAACCCGTACGCCTCTGGCGAATACCGCCAGCCTGAGATTTAATTACCTCTTCCACCTCAATTTCTTGCAGTGATATGTCTCCTTTGTCAACACCTGTCGCCAACACATGCAATAAATCAGTATTGCGGCATATCGTGATACTAGTTCCGCGATAATCCTTTATAAATTCTGCCAACCACGCATCGCCAACGGAAATGTCTGCCGTTTCAGCCATTATATCATCACAATATTCACATGCATCCAGCATAAACAGGTTATTGCTCCAGCTACTTGCCCAAACATCCTGCATCATAATTTGCCGATGGTTATCAGGGCCTTCGTTTCTGGTTACTACTTCAAATGCATATTTGTTTGCAGGTTTGTCTTTGATCTTTTTTCTAAAATCAACTGTTTGGATGTCTTTTTCATGCACTCCAGAACTTCTTGCCAGATAAGCTGCATAGTGTTTGCTTTTCAGATGTCCACAGAAGAGTCCTATTGTGTACGCAACCCGATCTGCAAGCACAGGATCCTGTTTCATGGCCAATCGCATGGCCTTAATAAAACACGGCAATCCTATAAAAAGCACCTTCCCCTCGACTTCTTTTATTTTTCTTATTGTTCCAGAAAATTCCACAGGGTAATATCGCGATTTCCTGCACTCCGAAATCTCAGCAGCATCGGTGATAAACTTGTACTCAAAAAGATTTTCACCTTCATCACATTTACCAACGCATGCAACCGCATCAACCTTTCCACTGGAAAGAAGTTCCTCTGCAAGCCATGTTATGATCCCCCCTGAAGTAGCTGACAACCGTACTTCTTCATTCAAAACATGCCCAGTAAAACATTTTAAATAATAACCCGTTTCTGAACAATGCTGCACACCCTCTTGGAAATTAAAAAGCTTTTTTCCAATTGAATCTTCGTTCTCGTCATTATTTGCGAACGGGCATACCTGCAAGCTTACTTGCTCCCATCCCTGATCCACTTGCTCAATCAATTCGGGAACATAGGCTCCGTATTTATTCGTATGCATACGCAGGGATCCCGGTAACATCCCTGCACACATACCACATCCAACACACAAATCATTGGCTACAACGGCTTCTAATACGTTTTCACTCATTTACCTTATTACCTTTCGACCCAGATTACTACTTACATCCGCTTAGTAAATTGCTTTCTTACACGATGGAACAAGCTTCGCACCCATTCGATTTTACGCAACTTACCTATCAGCAATTCAATAGGAAGCCCCAATATCTCCATGAAAATGTGGTATACTGTTGTATGCAGCCTTAAACTTACATTGTGCGATTTGGCATAATCAACCATCTGTTTTTGAAATACCCCTAAGCACAACCCCAAAGACAGCCTCGCAAAAAACTTTTTCTCCTTCTCATTTATATATTTAGTAATATCGAAAACTTCCTTGAATTCATCTTCCACCCCAATAATTCGCAACATAGCTAATGTACGAACACACTTCTTGCAAACTGAGCAATTCTTCACAGACAAACTTTCCGCTGCTATACAAACGTTCAAAAAACGTTGCGCAGGAGAATAGTCAACGACGAGCAATGTTTTTCCCATCCGATTAGATTGCTGCCCATCGGGGATCAGTTCAAGAGATTCCGTAGAAAGCAGTGGCAATAATTGTGGATCAAACATAGCCATATCCAGCCCAGTGTACATATGACCAGACTCCATGATCTCGCCATAAGTCAAACCCGCAGATGCAATGTAATACCGACGAAATAAACCTTGAAAAAACAAAACTCCTGCTATTGTAGTAAGGCTATGTGTTGTTTGGTGCCCCCACGGATAATGAAATAAATGAAGATTGGAATCCAGAGGAATAAAATCTATGCCAATTTCATTGGGAAACGCACTAAGTAGCTCATAGCGTACATGAAATTTGTCACGAACACGGGACAAATCCTCACGTGTTTTGGCCTTACCATGCGACCCCACATTCAAAAATATGAAGTGGGTCAATTTATAAATTTCAGGTACATCTCTGAATAAATAATCATAGACTACGCCAAAGGAATCAATGCCGCCAGAAAAACCAGTTCCCACCCCATTTGAATGCAAATTGGAAGAACTGTCAGTATAATCGGCGGTTACTCGAATGCTCTTTGCAGTTGGCGAATAGCACCGGAGCAGTGGGATTATATATGTGTTGATATTATGTAATAATCTTTCTGACACCGTTCCTGCAACATGGATATCCTCTCCATGTTGCATAGCAGGGTAAAGCATTCCCACAAGGAAACCATCCATACGGGTCTTACATAGATAGTCTCCGTATTTCGCCGGAGTAGAAAACCAAAGCAGCTCAAGTTTGTCGGCAGTCTTTACCTCCACTTGAACAATAAAATCGTCTTCCTTTTCAAAAGTTTGTAAGTTCTGAATAATCATGTTTTAACAATTTTCCTGATTTTAAGCTTCGAGATAACATAGCGATAATATTCTGCTGGGATGAAAAATCGTGTACCCAAAAATCCATAGACAGCCATTGATACTAAGCCGGCAACAAAATAATTAATTCCCTGGATGAAGGACAACCCTATGCATATCCCCCAACAAACCAGGAAAAAAAGAAACACTTTCAAGTAATTAACGATCATAGCTGAATATCTATATCCAAGCACTCGAGAGTAAATCCATGGTATGAACAAAAAATTGCGTAGCGATCTAAGAACAACACAGCATATAGCAATTCCCATCAAACCCCAAGAATAATGTATCGTACCAATTGCCAACGATAAAATTGTACCAATCGCGATAACAATCCAGCTTATCGTAAATGGAAGGAGTGTACTGGCACCTATCGCAATTCCCGCAGTAATGCCTTGCGAATTGGCAATGACGACTCCAACCAAGTAAACCAGGATGATTGGCCATATCTTGACAAACTCTTCTCCGAGCCAAATATTGAGAACGCCCTTTCCAAAAACAATCCACACCAAAGCAGCCCCTAAACCCAAAAAAGTAGCATACTTACTACCTTCAACTGCCCATCGTCCCAGATTCTTACCCGAATTATGAATCCGATCACGACTGGCAACGGGAATTATTGGCCTCATTGCCGCTCCCAAAAAACCCTGTACAGCATTTGCAATCACAATTACCGGAGCAAAGGTGCTTACCATTTCCATACCAAGGGTTTTACCGATAATCAGTACCGGCACTTGCATTACTGTAGCGGCACAAATTGAAATAATAAAAGTATGCACACTAAATCCAAGTATGGTCCTGGCTGTTTCAAGGCTTACTTTGCGGAAGGAAAAATATATATTGCGACCGAATAGTTTTACGACAAAAAGGACTTGTACAGTAATCAAAAGAATTTTGTTCGTCAGTATTGCAAGCCCAAAACAGAAAATAGACGGTTTGATCAGTTCAAAAAACAGGACAACCAACACTAAGCGAGTTATATTACTAACTGCTATGGTTCCATTGGAAATGTCGTATCGATTCGATCCCAGAAGCAGGCCTGAAATTGCAGGCATGAGCATTTGTAAAAAAAATGATAACGCCATGCAGACCAGAAGACCTGAAGTCTCCCAAACGAACTCTTGCTGAATATCATAAAAACGAATGAACCACGGTATAATTGCCAAACACACAATTGCTCCGATAGCGCCTAAGCAACCGAGCATTAGAAATGCCGTGCTGCTAACTCTTCCGACTTTCTCCTTGTCGTGTTCCGCAATGGCTTGTGAATAGTACCGCACTAAGGTTGGCCCCATACCCAATTGAAGAAATACAAAAAACGTGAGTATTGATGCCGCAAGCTGATAAATACCATAGCACTGTTTGCCAAGTCGCCAAATGGCATACGAAAGCAAAAACACCCCGACTCCAATAGCTGTCGCTTGCGCAATCCAGCCACTCATGGCGTTGATTGCAAATTGTTTTCTATTAGCCCTCAAAACATTTTACCTTCTTTTAATGAGCTCATGAAATGGGATTTCTAATTAACTCACGCATATATCGGCAAGTCATTTGGTTAATTATTGCTCTGTGCTATTATTTCCGCGATTCTTTCAGCGGAGTTGCCATCCCATAGGTTAGGGGTTTTGGGGGTGGCTGTTGTTTGGCCGTTGTTTTTTATTTCGGCTAATGAATTTTGCATGGTTGGTACGGATCCAAGTACATACTTGTTATTAAATCTAATATTGATCTTCCTGATAGAAGTCTTGATTGTCGCAGATACTATTGTCTATTGAGGTTCGCGACAAACCGCACATCAACCCAATAAAAATACCTAATACCCCCATATATTGCACGTTGAAGAGGAAGTCAGCCACAACTTCAAATAACAGATGACAGACAAATACCATCAGTGACATAAGCATGATAGTTCGTTGATAAGATTCTTTTT
Organism: Phycisphaerales bacterium; assembly: GCA_011053245.1. The sequence continues at coordinate 26,104 of DRGS01000035.1, read as the reverse complement.
CAAGCAGAAATGCTTTAACCCCTCGCACCGACAAACGCGCTAACATCAATAGATACACAACAAGTCCTATCACACCTGTTCTGAGCAGCATCATCAGGTAGCCATTATCTGACAACTGGACGGTGGTTGTTGATCCGCCAGTTCCAATAAGATAAGATCCCTTTACGGCACTTAAACTTCTTTTCCAAATACGGTTCCTGCCAGCCAGGCCCTCGGCGATAGTTCGCTCTCCTTTGATGAGAGTTTTCAATCTGGGATTAATTGGCAGGGAATCAATATTAGCCTTTACAAACAAAAGAAGGACAGAAAAGAGTATACTACCAAGAAGAATCCAAATGATTGATTTTCCTCGGAATGAAAGTATAGCCGAAAATATAGTTACCGCAACTATTGCAAGAAAAGAGGTTCTTGAGCCTGTTGTAGCAATGATGGCCATACTCACGGTAATATATACCAGTATAGCTGCAAACTTGATGGATCCTTTCATGTGCAAAAAAGATGCCACAGAGGCCGTACCGAGCATAACCAGACAGGATCCCCACGAATTGGGATTTCCAAATGTACCGACAACTCGACTTGTATTTCCTCTTGTTGCTATTTCAAGTCTTGTGTAATCGATTGCATAGAAACGTTCAACTATGCCGGATAACAAATATGGGCTAAATTTTTGAACGAAGGAAAGTACCGAAGCAAGTAAAGTGACAAATAGTATTCCCTTGACAAGCTGCTTTGTCTGCTTCGGACCGAAAGTAAACGTCGCTGTTATCGCGGCTATGAGCACACTGCGAAGAAATTTAAACGGAATGTAAAGATCCTTTATGAAAAATGAATATGTCCCTATCGAAACATTAATGAAAGTGGAAAACAAAAGAAGGCCTGCCAAAGCAAACATGAATCCGCTATAAATGCGAATACGTCTTGAAAACAAAAAGCCTCCATAAAAAGCACGGGTCTTTCGCCACCTCCCAATTAACATAAAGGCTATCACGAAGTCGGTAAAACGCATTGGGGGTAGGGCGCTTCCAGGACTGGTTCGAGGGCCAAAGACTAGGCACAGCAATAAGAGCGCAGTCCACCAGCCATCATTTTTATAGAATGAGTCGCTGTTGATGGCGATCTCATAACTAAGATCTTGTTCGTAATCCACACTAAGATCTTGTTCGTAATCCACCAAACATTCCATGATCATCTCACATAAATACTGTACAGGTTAGCGATAGGATACAGATGCCATATCTCTCGCTTCGATTAAAGCTTTTGTTATTACTTCTCTCGCTTGGTCTGCTCCAGTTGTATTTCGGGGGTTGCCTAATACTTTGCTAACTTATTGTTTGATTAATTGTTTTTTGTTAGACATTTCTTTGTTACTTAGATGTTGGTCAGATATTTTAAGTACAATTGTTGCTAACGGTTCAAGTGTTACGGTAAGACTTCCATCTTTATGGTCATAGCTGTTTACACCGTCAAGCAATGTAATTTTACTCTCTGGATTGAAACCGCTGAAGACCGCCTTGATTATCAACTTGTCTTCTTTGGCCTGCAAAGGATATTTATTAATGAATTGGCTACCGTTGACCGCCGCGATATATGTGTTCCCCCGGTAATCTATTGCTCGCCATTGCAAAGCTTTGTACAGTTTTCCTGCAAGACGCATTTTAGTAGATATTGTTTTATTGCTCGGGAAAAACTCTGGTCCGGAAATAAGATGAGCATTAATGGACTCACTGTCTTTACCTCTCAGAAATACTTCACCGAGATACTCAGGTCCGTTTAATATTTTTGTACGCGCCAGTATTGCATCCAACAGTTCGGCGTTGTCTCTTGCAAAATGATAGCCATACCACCATATTCCTTTAGCGCCGTGAATCAGAGAAATATATGTATCAAAGAGAACATGTTTCGGTTTCGGCCAGCCTAAAGTTTTTGTATTAAAGGATTCCAGTGCTGCCATCACCGCAGGAGCATGACAACTATATGCCTTATCGATCTTTCTCGCAATTCTAAGCCGTGCCCCGCCTACCCAGCCATGACCCGGATAAGCACCGTATACTATAAAATCAAGAGACTTGGCTGCTTTTGTCAAGTAAGTGTTATCGGTAAGATTGAGATATGTGGCAACTGGTCGATGTAAGGGGTCAATTTCATGTATAAGATTTGCTAAATCATTAATGTATTCCATATCTTCTGGTTTAGGTTCTTCAGGTAAATGCCAGAATATTATTTGGTTATCTTTGACCAGGTCCTTTAGAAAGTTCCGCCACCATTGCATATCATGTTGTTTATGAGGAAGATTAATTGCCAGAGGGATACCTGCTTTTTTTGAGTTAACTATGTTTCTTCTGGCTACTGTCAATGTCAGTGTGCTATCATATCTGTGAATAAAAGTCATTCCGTTTTCGACTAACTGTTTCATCTCATTTGTTTTACTAATATGATTTGTGACTGCAAAGAAACCAAGGGGCATTAGCAATCGGTCGCCCGCGGAAAAATGCGTTTCAATGTTTTTTAGAAAGGCGTTATACCTTTCTGTATTATAACTTACAGCTACCGGTTTTATAGGTTTTAGTCCCGAAGTGCTTTCTGGTGTAATTGCTTGAGCATGATCTACGGGGAAACCGCCAAGGCATAGCAGGAGAAGTATAAGTAAATATTTTTTACAATTAAGCGTATGCTGCATAGTATTGTCAGGTTACCTGAATTACACTTTAGAGATGATCTCTGCAATTCTTTCGGCAGCATTGCCGTCCCATAGGTTGGGGGTTTTCACGTCGTCTGTTATCTGGCCATCATTTTTTATTTCGGAGTAGTGTTTTAGTATATCGTCCGTAGTAATATGCACCAGGCGATTCGTCCCCTCAGTAATAGTTACCGGTCGTTCGGTGTTTTCTCTTAGTGTCATACAGGGTACGCCTAATATCGTTGTTTCTTCTTGTATCCCGCCGGAGTCGGTCATCATTAGTTGGGCGTTGCTCATCAAACACAAAAAGTCCAGATAGCCGACCGGCTCGATCAGCATGAGATTCTTCATCGCTTTGACCCGCTCGCCTAAACCGTTCTTGCTGATATTATTTCTCGTACGCGGATGGATCGGAAAGATAAGCTTGATATCCTTTTCGATATGCTCGAAAGCGGCTATGATCTGCTCGAACTTTTCCATATCGTCAACGTTGCTTGGACGGTGCAATGTAATAACAGCGTATTTCGACGGTTCAAGGTCGAATCTGCTTAAGACATCCGACTGTGCTGCTTTTTCTTTATTAGCTAAGAGCGTATCGATCATCACGTTGCCAACGAAATGTATCCTGTCCGGGCTGACACCTTCGTTGATAAGATTGTCTACGCCGGATTGCTCGGTAACAAATAACATGTCGCTGATGCTGTCGGTCAGGACACGGTTGATCTCTTCCGGCATATCCCTGTCAAAACTTCTAAGGCCCGCTTCGACGTGAATAAGTTTAACGCCTAACTTAACCGCAACCAGTCCGCAGGCGATGGTACTGTTTACATCGCCGACGACGAGTACATAGGCAGGTTCAAAATCAAGCACAACCGGTTCAAAGCGTTTCATGATCTCAGCGGTTTGAACGGCGTGGCTGCCCGAACCGATCTCAAGATTTATGTCCGGCTTGGGAATGTTAAGTTCGTCGAAGAACAGCTTGCTCATATTCTCATCGTAATGCTGACCGGTGTGAATGAGCAAAGTGTCAAAATTACCGTTCGCCTTAAATACCCGCATGATCGGCGCGATCTTCATGAAGTTGGGCCTGGCTCCGCATACACAAATGATCTTAGTCATTGTTTTCCCCCACATTGACTGAGTAGTAATTAAAATTCAAATGTAACGCCCTCATTATATTATCGGATGCTGCTGGAATTTGCAAACTCCGTTCCTGTCGGATGCGCTAAACCGATGTATTTCGACTGATCTTCCTGCGTTCAGGGATCACCTGTGTTACTTGCGGGACAACCAGACCTTGAATCCTCTTTTGTCAGGCCTATCTTGTTATCATGCCTACGGTTATATCGGTTGATTGTTCAGAAGGCTTGTGTGATTTTGGGGTAATAAAGGGGTTTTTGTGGATTTAGCATTATCGGGCGTTGATTTGGCCGTAAGGGCCTTTATTGGGCTGAAAACACGGTTATTCCAGTTAGCGAATACTACGACAGGCGTTTCGGAGTCGAGAGAATGTCTTTTCGCAACTCAAAAAGCTCTTTGAAGGCTCTGAGAATAACTTTTATATTGCTGCCGGTCTGTGTTCCGGCAGTGCGCGGCAGGTGCTTGACCGGGATATGTCCGAGACTATAGCCTGCCCGATTTGCACGCGCGAGGATCTCGGCATCGATCAGGGCACCTGTCGATTCCATATCTATATGGTCGAATATCGCCCGGCGGTACAGTTTGAAGGCCGAATCGATGTCCCGAGCCTTAAATCGCAGTATCGCTCTTACAAAACAGCCCCAACAGGCGGCATTGAGCTTTCTTATCGGACTATCCTGCCGGTCCTGGCGGTATCCGTTCACGATGTCGTACTTTTCGGCAAGGGGCAGGAGCAAGGCTATCTGGTTGATATCGAATTGCCCGTCGCCATCGGTGTAGAATACCCAGTTTTTCGTAGCATTTCTGAAACCCGTTTGCAAAGCCGCCCCATAACCGGAATTGGTTTCATGGTGGATCGCACGAATCTTTTCATTCTGTGACGCCAGGCGGTCGGCGATCTCAGCGGTTGCGTCACTGCTGCCGTCATTTACGAGAATTATCTCATAGTCAAGCGCAAGGCGACCAAGAACCTCAACGGCTTTGAGCGTAGTCGATTCGATATTCGCCTCTTCGTTATAAAACGGAAAGAAAACAGTTAATTCTTTTACCGGGCTGTCTGTCACGAAAATCTCCGGAGAAGTTTTATTCCTGCAAAAACGACAGAGCCGTTTCGACGACGTAGTCCTGCATCTTATTGGTAAGTTCCGGATAAACCGGCAGGGCAATCACTTCTTCGGCGGCTTTTTCGGCGTGCGGCATATCACCTTTTTTATATCCAAGGTCGCCAAAGCATTCCTGCAAGTGCAGCGGCACAGGGTAATATATCGCACAGCCAATATCGTTCGCTCTAAGGTGAGCCAAAAGTTCGTCACGTTTGGGAACCCTGATGATATACTGGTTGTATATCGAAACGCAATCTTCCCTGACAACAGGGGGCACAACCACGCTGCCTTTAAACTTCTTGTTATAGTATTCGGCGTTCTTCCTGCGCCCAGCCGACCATTTATCCAGAAGAGGAAGTTTAACCAACAATGCCGCCGCCTGAATGGGATCGAGTCGGAAGTTGCCGCCGATCTTTTTATGATAGTACATTTGCTCGCATCCGTGGTTTCGCATGAGTATAAGCTGATCGTATAGTTTTTCGTCATTGGTTACTACCATGCCGCCATCGCCGATACCACCGAGATTCTTGCTGGGAAAAAAGCTAAGGCATCCTGCGGTTCCCACGGACCCGGCTTTGCGATCTTTGTATGTGCTGGTGATCGACTGGCAGGCGTCTTCGATGACGGCCAGACTATTCGCTCCGGCAATTGCCATGATCGGGTCCATATCAGCCATCTGGCCATAGAGGTGAATCGGCATGATCGCCCTGGTTCTGTCGGTAATCGCTGCCTCTATCAGGGCAGGATCGATGTTGTAGGTGCCCGGATCGATGTCAACAAACACGGGTTTAGCGCCGCAGCGGGCGATGCAACCAGCCGTCGCGAAAAAGGTAAACGGCGTAGTGATAACCTCGTCGCCGGCGCCGATGTCAAGGCTCATAAGGACACTGAGTATCGCGTCGGTTCCGCTCGATGCACCGACAGCGAACTTGCAATCGCTCACAGCGGCGATCTCTTTTTCGAGCTGCTCTATCTTCGGGCCGCCTATACATCGCTGCGAATCAAGCACCTCCGAGATAGCTGCCATAATATCTTCTTTGATCGTTGCGTACTGTGACACTAAATCCAAAAGTGGAACTTGCATACTTATTTTACCTTTCTTATGAGGTTGACTTTACTTTCCATTTTTTACATACCAGTCGATGGTAGCCTTTAGGCCTTCGTCAAAGTTGGTTTTTGCCTGGAAATTGAATCTTTCCTTTGCCCTCGTCGTGTCAAGGCATCGGCGCGGCTGACCATCCGGCTGGGACGGATCCCATACGATCTCACCGCTAAAACCGGTAAGTTTGACGATCTTTTCGATGAGGTCCTTTATAGTTATTTCGAATCCCGCACCGATATTGACCGCGTCCGATTCGTTATAGTGTTCGGTTGCAAGGAGTATCCCTTCGGCTGCGTCGTCGGCATAGATAAACTCCCTACTGGCCGAGCCTGTCCCCCAGCATTCTATCGAATCTGCGCCGGAATCTATCGCGTCGACGCATTTTTTTATGATCGCAGGTATCACATGGCTGCTGTCGGGCCTGAAATTGTCACGCGGACCGTACAGATTGACCGGCAGCAGGAAGATAGAGTTGAAATCGTACTCCTGGCGGTAGGCCTGCGATTGGGTAAGCAGCATTTTTTTGGCAAGACCGTACGGAGCGTTGGTCTCTTCAGGATAGCCGTCCCATATATCGTCTTCTTTGAACGGCACGGGCGTAAATTTCGGATAGGCGCATACGGTTCCGATAGCGACAAACTTTTCAAGATCGCGAAGTCTCGCCTCTTCAATGAGCTGGACGCCCATCATAAGATTCTTATAGAAAAATTCGCCCGGATGCTCGCGATTAGCGCCGATCCCGCCTACCACCGCAGCCAGATGAATAACAACATCAGGCTTCATGTCATCGTACATTCGTTTAATATCTGCAAGATCGACCAGGTCGTATTCTTCGATAGTTGGGATGAGGATATTCTTACAGCCCCGCTTTTCAAGCTTTTCGGTTATGTAGCTCCCGAGAAAACCGGCACCACCGGTTACAACGATCCTTCTGTCTTCAAAATAACCTGCCATGACCGTCAATCCTTTCCGTAGTCCTTCAATATCTTTTCACGTTCGGCATTCTTCATGTCGGCATCGGTCATCATTACGGCAAGATCTTTAAATGTAATTTTCGGCTCCCAGTCGAGAACCTTCTTTGCCTTGGCCGCATCGCCGAGGAGAAGATCGACTTCGGTGGGCCGATAGTATCTCGGATCGATCTCGACATAGTCCTGCCAGTTAAGATCAAGACTACCGAATACGACTTCGAGAAATTCCTTTACCGAGTGCGTTTCGCCCGTGGCAACGATATAATCGTCCGGCTTTTCCTGCTGAAGCATTAGCCACATCGCTTCGACATAGTCGCCTGCAAAACCCCAGTCCCTTTTAGCTTCGATGTTACCGAGAAATAGCTTTTCCTGCAAACCCAATTTAATACGCGTAGCGGCGCGGGTTATCTTTCTCGTCACAAACGTTTCGCCGCGTCTCGGCGATTCATGGTTAAACAGTATGCCATTACAGGCGAAAAGATCGTACGCTTCCCTATAGTTTATAGTCTGCCAGAAGCTGTAAACTTTCGCACAGCCGTACGGACTTCGCGGGTAGAACGGTGTCGCTTCCGTTTGAGGAGTCTCCAGCACCTTGCCGTACATCTCACTGCTCGAAGCCTGATAGAACTTTGCCGGTTTTTTCATATTACGAATAGCTTCAAGCAAACGAAGCGTACCGAGAGCGTTTGTATCGACGGTGTAGATCGGCATATCGAAACTGACACGCACATGGCTCTGAGCACCGAGGTTGTAAACTTCGTCGGGTTCGATCTGATTGATGACGGTTGAAAGATCGCTTCCATCGCATAGGTCGCCGTAGACGAGCCGGAAGGAATCGGCTTCGTGCGGATCCTTATAGAGATGGTCTATTCTGCCGGTATGGAACGACGAACTCCTGCGAAGGATGCCCCACACCTCGTAACCTTTTGAAAGGAGCAGTTCGGCAAGATACGATCCGTCCTGGCCGGTAATGCCTGTAACTAATGCTTTTTTCTTCATGACATAAACCTCACGAATTTTCTATTCTATTTTGCCTGAACCATTCCACGAATTTCTTCAGGCCGACTGTTATATCGGTACTTGGATCATAGCCTAATTGCTGTTTCGCTTTTGTGACATCGGCGTATGTGCGATTGACATCTCCGGGCTGCGTCGATTGCCTGTCGATGATAGCTTTTTTGCCGAGTGCGGCCTCTATCTCCGCGATGAGTTCGTCAAGACGCACAGGTCGCGATTCGCCGAGATTGTATATCTCATAGCCGTCGCATTTTTCCATCGCCGCTGTCACGCCGTCGATTATATCGTCTATATAAGTAAAATCACGCTGCATCGAACCATCGCCAAAGACGGGGATGGCTTTGCCGTCTTCGATAAGTTTTGCGAATTTATGGATCGCAAGATCCGGTCGCTGACGCGGCCCGTAAACCGTAAAAAATCTAAGGCACGTCATGTTCATATCGTACAAATGGCTATAGGTGTAGCATATCAATTCGCACGCCTTCTTCGTAGCCGCATACGGCGATATCGGGAAATCTACGTTGTCGCTTTCGCTGAAGGGTATCTTCTCGTTATTACCGTAAACGCTGGAGCTTGAAGCGAAAATAAACTTGTCTATCCCGAATTCTTTGGCCGCTTCGAGCATCACAACCGTTCCGTTTATGTTGGTATCCTGATAAGCGACCGGATCCTCTATAGAGGGTCGCACACCCGCTTTTGCCGCAAGGTGAACGATAATATCGACAGCGTCATTTTGCAGGATTGACCGCACACAGCCTCCGTCGCGGATGTCACCTTCGATCAGTTGGAACCTGCCCGAACTAAGGCACTCGGCGATATTTGCGCGTTTAACATCAACGTCATAGAATGGATCAAAGTTATCGAGGCCTATAACGGTTGCCCCGCCTGCTATCAGGCGTTCGCTAAGATGCGAGCCTATAAAACCTGCCGCGCCGGTAACGAGTATTGTTTGAGCTTCGTTCATTTAAGGTCTTCCGATGCAGTGGTATTCTATGCCCTGTTTTTTAAGGTACGCTGGATCATAGAGATTTCTACCGTCGAAAATGACGGGCTTATTGAGCTTCTGCGTTATCAGTTCAAAGTCCGGCGTCCTGAATTCCTGCCAGTCAGTGAAAATAACGAGCCCGTCCGCACCGTCGAGGGCGTCATAACCGTCGCCTACGGTTTCCATTTTACCGGTCAGTTCACCCGGCAAAGCCTGCGGGTCATAAGCGACCACTTTCATGCCGGCATCGATAAATTTCCTGATACATCGAAAGGAAGGCGCCATGCGTGTGTCGTCGGTTTTTGCTTTGAAGGCAAGACCCCACACGGCAAGGGTGGTATTGGCGGCATTATCTTTATAGTAGTCGAGTATTTTCTGTGCGAATCTGTCCTGTTGCGCGAGGTTGGCTTCGTGGACGGATTCCGCGATCGTCATAGCGCAGTCTTGTACCTGGCCCATGTGTATAAGTGCGCTTACGTCTTTGGGAAAGCAGCTCCCGCCGTAACCGACACCGGGAAAAAGGAACGAACTGCCAATCCTCGAATCCGAACCAATGCCCGCCCTTATATGTTCAATGTCAGCTCCGTATGTATCGCACAGTGCGCTAAGTTCGTTCATAAAAGTTATCCGGGTCGCAAGCATTACATTGGCCGCGTATTTCGTCATTTCCGCACTGGCAGGGTCCATGAAGATCAACCGGCTGCTCTTACGCATGAACGGAGCGTAGAGTTGTTTCATTAGTTCCTTCACCGCCGGGTTCGTCGTACCCATTATCACGCGGTCGGGCTTAAGAAAATCCTCAACCGCCGAGCCTTCCTTCAGGAACTCCGGATTGCTGACGTAATCAAAGGGTTTTTCGGTTTTTGAAGCGATCACGTCGGAAACTTTTTTGCAGGTCCCAACCGGCACGGTGCTTTTTGTGATGATTATCCTGTAACCGTCCATCAATTCGCCAATCTGGGCGGCGACATTTAGAACCGCGGAGATGTCGGCGGAACCGTCGTCTGCGCTGGGCGTACCGACACCGATAAATATTAGCAGCGAATTGTCTATGCCGTGCTTGATGTCCGTGGTAAAAGTCAGACGCCCTGCCGCTTCGTTACTTTTTACGATCTCAGCTAATCCCGGTTCATAGATAGGAATGATACCGTTGTTGAGATCGTCGATTTTCTTTTCGTCATTGTCTACGCAGATAACGTGATTGCCGCCTTCAGCAAGACACGCCGCTGCAACAAGACCCACATAACCAGTTCCGATTACCGATATCTTCATGCTCTCTTCTCTCTGAAATATTCAATAATAATATCTAACGTTTCTTCAAAACTTGTCTTCGGAGCAAAGCCCGTCGTCTCACCTATCCTCTCGATACAGGGAACGCGTCTTTGCATATCGTCAAACGCCCGACCGTAAGCGGCTTCGTAGGAGATAAACTCCTTTTTGCTTTCACTGCCGGTCTTTTTAATGATCAGGTCCGCAAGGCCTTCGATCGTTATTTCTTCGTCCGAGCCGACATTATACACTCTCGACGCCGCCTTGTCACTGTTAATCAATCCGACAAGGGCATCGACCACATCGCCGACATAGCAAAAGCACCTGCTCTGAGCGCCCGTGCCGTAGATCGACAGCGGTTCATTGCTAAGGGCCTTTTCGACGAATCGCGGCACAACCATGCCATACTGCCCCACCTGACGCGGGCCGATAGTGTTAAATAGCCTTACAATGATCACTTCCATACCGTATTCGTCGTGATAGGCAAATGCCAGAAATTCATCGATCGCCTTGCTGCAAGCATACGACCATCGTGAAAAACGCGTACTGCCCAGAAGCGTATCGTCATCTTCGTGGAACGGCACCTTTTCATTTTTGCCGTACACCTCGCTCGTCGAAGCCAGCAGAACCTTCTTTTTATGCTTGTTGGCCAACTCTAATATCACTTCGGTCCCGTGGATGTTCGTTTCGATGGTATGAACCGGCCTGTCAACAATAAGCTGCACACCGACAGCGGCGGCAAGATGAAAAACAACATCACAGCCGGCAATAAGCGGCTCGACCGCTTCGGTATTGCGAACAGTGTCCTTGACGAAACGGAAGTTGGGATCGTCAATGATCCGATGAAGATTGCCGAGACTACCGGTACTCAGATCGTCAATAACGGCAACACTATGCCCGTCAGAGATAAGCCGCTCGCATAAATGCGAACCGATAAACCCCGCACCGCCTGTAACTAATATGTTCAATTCATTATCTCCCTGTACTTACGGACCGCAATAAGTGCAGCAGGTCCTGTTCGTTTCCCAAACCGTGATCTTCGATAGTTTCGCGTTTTCAAACTTCCCGCTGAGTTTCTCCCACGCAAGAACAGTTATGTTTTCCACCGTCGGATTCTTAGTTTCGAATTCGGCGACATCGGCGTTTAAATTTTTATGATCGACTTTGCTTATAAAGTTTTCATTTACTATGCTCTCAAAATCCCCTATGTCCAGCTCTTCGTCACTCGCAGATTTTTCGACGGTAACTTCCACGATATAGTTATGCCCGTGACCGTTTGGGTTGGCGCATTTACCAAACACCTGAAAATTTTTCTCGTCGCTGAATTTCTTGTTCCACAGTGTGTGCATAGCGGCAAATTCGAATTTCTCACTGAAATAAAACATTTGGGCCTGCTCCGATTTAATTGAAATATTCCTGAAAGGGTTCAGTTCGAGCGCAAGTTTGCACAGTTTCGCCTCGCCGAATTTCCCGGCAAGCCCCTGCCACGATTGCCCGAGCAACTTACAAAGCTGCAAAAGCGATACATGCTGTCGATTCGTAAAGTTCGTCTTTATGCTGCTCGCAATAACCGGTATCGCTGCCCCACGGGCGATCCTGTCGATCTCCACAACATTGACAACAAATCCGGTATCGGCATCAATCGGCCCGGCAAGTTCAACCCACAGCCCAAGATATATCGCCAGTCCGCTGCCCGCGGGCCTGGACGCGTAGGAATTGCCCCCTTCCGAAGTTTCCGGCAGGAACGGATTCACTGAAAATCTTACCTGTCTTGCAAGTTTGTGCATTGCGTTTTTTCTAACCGACAATTATTTCCGATCTACATGCATGAGACCCAGAACTTCGCTCCTGCTCCTTGAGTCACGAATAAATATTCCACGCAGGGCACTGGTTACCATTACAGAACCCGGTTTTTGCGCACCGCGAATGGTCATGCAGCTATGAGAAGCTTCGATCACGACAGCCACGCCTTTCGGTTTGAGTTTTTCCATAAAAAAGTCCGCCACCTGGCTGGTCAGACGCTCCTGAACCTGAAGCCGTTTAGCAAAGCAATCGAAAATGCGGGCGATCTTGCTCAGCCCCAACACTTTCCCATCCGGAAGATACGCCACATGCGCCTTGCCGATAAACGGCATCATATGGTGCTCGCAGAAACTGGAAAACGGTATGTCACGAAGCAGAACGATCTCGTCGTAATTTTCATGAAAGACCCGCTCCATATGTTGTTCGGGATCGTGATAGTGACCTGCCAACAGCTCGGCATACATTCGCGCAACCCGGTTAGGCGTATCGCGGAGGCCCTCTCGCTGCGGATCCTCACCCACTGCCAACAGTATCTCGCATACCGCCTTTTCAATCCTCTCAATATCGACTTTTTCACTCGGTTCTTCTTTCATAGCAAACTCTTTTCTATATTTATTTGGTTTTGCTTGCGGCGTTTAAGATATACATCGTCAGCAGGCGAACACCGAAACCGGTCGAGCCGACGGATCCGAATTTTTCGGCTGCGTCGAACATGTCGACACCCGCCATGTCAATATGTGCCCACTTGGTATCGCCTGTGAATTCTTTTAAGAACGATGCCGCTGTGCTGGCTCCGCCCCATCTTGACCCGGTATTCTTAAGGTCCGCGATCTTACTTTTCATTTCCTTGGTATATTCGTCGCCGCACGGAAGGTGCCAGACAGCTTCACCACTTTGCGCCGAGGCCTTCTGAAGTTTCTTAATGAGCCTGTCGTCGCTGCCCATCAAACCCGCTTTGTATTTGCCTAATGCTACCATGCACGCACCGGTAAGTGTTGCAATGTCAACGATGGGATCGCATTTGAGTTTGACCGCGTAATGGATGGCATCGCAGAGTATCATCCGCCCTTCGGCATCGGTATTCTGTATCTCGACCGTCTTGCCGCTAAGCGTTGTAATGATGTCGCCGGGTCGATAACTCGTACCGCTCGGCATATTCTCCGCAGCCGGAATGATCCCGTAAACTTTCACATTGGGTTTCAACTCAGCGATAGCTTTCATCGCACCCAGAACCGCTATACCGCCGGATTTGTCGAATTTCATATCCTGCATGCCCGCGCCGGGTTTCAAACTGATACCGCCGGAGTCAAATGTTATCGCCTTTCCAACGAGGCCAAGCGTTGCCGTTTTCTTCGACCCCGCAGGCGGCGTATATTTCAAAACAATAAGTCTTGGTTTGTTAACCGAGCCTGCGCCAACTGCCAGAATACCGCCAAATTTCTTCTGCTTGAGCTGTTTCTCGTCAAGAACTGTACAGCTCAAATGCGGTGTCGCTGTAGCTGTCTTTTTCGCGATCTTAGCTAATGACACGGGATTGATAACGTTACCGGGACGGTTGGCAATGGTCCTTGCAAACGCCTGCGCTTGACCGATTATATTGCCGGTATTGAAGCCTTTTCTCAATTCTCTTACAGCGGCGGCGCCTGCATCAATAAGCTGGACGCTAAGTTCCTTGCGGCGACCGTCTTTCGTCTTTTCCTGGTACTCATCGTAGCGGTATCCGCCGAAGACGGCCCCTTCGGTTATCGCCTGACCAAGCGTTTGCAGATCAAGTTTACGGCTGACAACTCCCTGATGCAGAGCAAGGGCAACAGTCTTGGCACGAAGCGCAACAGCCTTGCCCGCCGCCATCGCCGCAGCCTTCCTGATCGTATCTGCGGTTATATCCTTCTTATCGCCAAGGCCGATAAGCAGCACCCTTTTCGCAGCGATTCTTTCGTCAGTATAGATTACCGCGGTGGTATCCTTTTTGCCTTTGAAGTCGCCAAGTTTATCGAGTGCGGCGATCTTGCCCTTGAGTTTTTTATCGAGTTCCTGGCAAAGTCCCGTCTTCGTACCATTAGTAGTAACCGCCACAGCTAACAGATCGACCCGTGCCTTAATTGCCTCTACCTTATTAACTTTCACATTTACGGAGATTATTTCTTTCGGCATTTCATTTCCCTTAACTAATGCGATTATTTTTTGCTTCTATGCTTTAAAAAACTTTCAATGAATTTCTCTATGTCACCGTTAAGAACCGCATCGACATTTCCAGTCTGCTCGTCGGTCCTGTGATCCTTAACCATCTGGTAAGGCTGGAGAACATAGCTCCTGATCTGGTTGCCCCATGCGATCTCGCCTTTGTTACTATAAAGTTTCGCGATCTCGGCATCGCGCTTCTGCTGTTCTAACATATATAAGCGAGCAGCTAACATCTTTAGTGCCTGAGCCTTATTCTTGTGCTGGCTCCTGTCATTTTGACATTGAACGACAATCCCCGTCGGCAAATGAGTGATACGCACCGCCGAGCTTGTTTTGTTTACATGCTGGCCGCCGGCACCGCTTGCCCGGTAAAAATCCATACGCATATCTTCGTCTTTTACGTCAATGGCTGTCTCATCGTGTTCAGGTATGACGTCAATAGCGGCAAAACTCGTGTGCCTTCTGCTCTGCGAGTCGAAAGGGCTGATACGCACTAATCGGTGGACGCCGGTTTCGCACGACAGCTTACCGAACGCAAATGCCCCGGAAACCTTCAAAGTGATCGAGCGGATACCAACCTCTTCACCGGGCGTAATGTCGAGTTCTTCGTGCTTGAATTTATTGTCGTCGAAATACCGCGTATACATCCGCAGCAGCATATTCGCCCAGTCGCAGCTTTCGGTACCGCCAGCACCTGCATGAATGCTGAAAAAGCAGCTTTTCATGTCGTCAGGGCCGCTCAACATACCCGTCACCTCGATCTTATCGCAAGATTTGACGAGTTTTTCCCAGTCTTTTTCGAGAGATTGAAGTAGCTCTAAGTCCCCTTCGTCCTCAGCAAGTTCAAAAAGCTCAGAAAGATCGCCCGCACCCACACAAACCTCCTCTACAGGGTCAATAAGCGACTTTACAGCACTCAAACTCGCAACGACACCCTGAGCTTTCTCTTGATTGTCCCAGAAGTCGGGCTTGGCCATCTCTGCTTCGATTTGAGCTTTAATATCTATTTTTGCAGGCAAGTCAAAGCCACTCTCGGATGTTTTCGATCCGGGCCGCCAGATTGCCGATTTCTGTCTTCAATTCAGATGTTTCCATGATTTCTCCAGCTAAATCGCCTAAAAAACGACTTATACCAGATTCCATACAACTTTGCAATATAAGGTTTCATATTTCCTTTTTGCATAACAAAAGTATTTTTCTTGCATTCACAGCCCGGTTTCATATACTTTCAGACTTAATATAAATAAAATCAACGATTACAGTAACTTATTATATAAAGGATGCAATTATGGACCTCGTTAAATGGATGCGAAAGAACAACCGCAAGATCATGACCGTCGTGGTCATAGTCATCATGATAGCCTTTGTCGGAGGTTCCGCATTACAGGCAATACTCAGACGTACCGGAGGTGGGAATAAAGCAGTTGCCCGCTACGGTGAAAAGGGCAAGATAACCGCAATGGACATCAATCGTGCACAGATAGAGCTTCAGGTGCTGAGATACTTAGGAGCCGACAGGTTACTGGCTGTGATGGATGCCGACTCGATCCTCCTTGGACAATTGCTGTATCCTGACTCAAAAATAGCAGCAGAACTCAGTAAGCAGTTAAAGATGGCCGCAATGCAGGGACAGTTAAGTGTCAGCCAAAGCGAGGTGGACGAATTCTTCAGAGAAGCTTCCGGCAAAAGCGAGCTTTACTGGATATTGCTAAATGCTGAGGCGAAAGAAGTGGGATATGTCATATCGGATGAGCAGGCAAAGACAATATTAAGAAGTGTCATCCCCCAGCTAAATCAGGGCGCAAGCGCGGCCCAAATTATACAGGCAATCGAATCATCCCAGCTTAGAATAGAAGCACAGAGAACCATCAGAATATTTGCCGATCTCCTTGGAGTGTTTAATTACACGAAGATGATCACAAATAACGAAGATGTTACGATAAATCAGCTCAAAGCCGAAATCGCCAGAAATGGTGCAACCGATCTCCAGAGACAAAAACTCTTCGCCGGTGAAGAGATCTCTGCCGATTTCGTAAAGATCGCCGCGTTACCTCTCGTCGGCGACCAAGCCGAACCTACAAGTAGAGAACTCGCAAAGCAATTCGAGGCATTTAAGGATGTCATCGAGGGTACGCCCACCGAAGACAACCCCTACGGTTTCGGCTACAAAATGCCCGAAAGCGTACAACTCGAATACATCATCGTAAAGCTCGAAGATGCAAAAAAACTCATCGATCAGCCCAGCCAGGAAGATATGGAAAATTTCTATCGTCGGAACCTGGCACGGTTTTCGTACCCAGAGCCCGTCGACCCGAACAACCCGGATTCCGAACAGATCACAAAGACAAAAAAATTCGCCGAAGTCATCGGTCAGATCAAACAAACCCTGATCCGGGAAAGAACCGCTCGGAAAGCAACTTTGATCATCAGCGAGATAAAGGACTTTACCGAAGCCGGTTTCCTCAATATCGATGACCTCTCCGCAGCAACCAGCGACGACCTTAAAGAGAACTCCATCCCATACACCCCCGCAGCCAAAAAACTAAGTGAAAAGTTCAATGTCAAACTATACGCGGGAAAGACCGGATTACTCAGTGCAGAGAACCTTGCAGGCGATAGGATACTCGCTTCACTTGCGATAGACGGACCCTATGGCAGCCAGGTACAATTGAGCAAAATAGTATTTTCGGTTGAACAACTCGGTCAAACCAAACTCGGAAGATTCGACGTACCTACCCCGAAAATGTGGGAGAGCATCGGACCCGTCGCCGACGGCTATGCGAATGTTGCGATCATCCGCGTCGTAAATGCACAAACAGCATCCCCGCCCCAGAGCCTTTCGGCAAGCTATGACAAAAGCCAGGCCTCTCTCGGTGGGATCGCAACTGCACCGAAAACATATAATGTCAAAGATGATGTCGTAATGGACCTGAAGATCGTCAAGGCAATGCAAGCCGCCAAGGCACGCGGAGATGAACTTGCAGCATCTGTCGAATCCGGTGGTTGGGACAAAGCAATAGAGAACTTCAACAAAAAATACGAAAAGACACCGGTCACCCTCACCCCAATGCCGAAAAAATCACGAGTTTCGCACAAGCAGGTGGCCACTATAAATAAGATGATCGCCACTAACCCTATAGCCAAAAGATTCGCAAGGAACATAGCCCAGGAAAAGGTACTCCTCGACAAGCTTTATGCGCTGTTGCCCGTCGCCGAGACAGAAGCGGTCAACATCGTCAAAGTAATGAGCATTGAGATTTCCAGAGACTGCTATGTCGTAAAGAACGTTTCCCACACCACAGTAACTCTACAGAATTACGCTAAGGCAAAGGCCATCAAAGCCTTCGAGCTGGAAAACGCATCCGCCAATAGCGTCGGGATCATACATCTAAAGCCCTCGAACATCATCAAGAGAACAGGTTTCAGATGGCTGTCGGAAGATGACGAACAGGACAAAACCGACGAGAACGAAAAGGCTTCATAATGGCAAAGCGATCTAATCTCGATCACATGACGCTACTGGTAACCGTCGCTCTCCTCGGATGGGTCATACCCGGAGCCGGCCACCTCTTTATAAAGGAGAGAAAGCGAGCCATCATCATATTCGCAACGATCACGATCACTTATGTTACCGGCCTCTACGCCGGTTCGATAGGTGTCATAGACCCGGCCTTTTCATGGGCATGGTATATCCCGCAGATGATGGCAACCCCTCTCACAGCCTTTCTCGCACATATCGCAAGCACAAATGGTATTGAGAGCTTCGGAAATCCGCGAGACATCGGCCAGATATATACCAGCATCGCCGGAATGCTGAACTTGCTATGCATAATCAGCGCAGTTTACATGGCCCACAGCGGAAGGGGCGAGATCATAGGACACGAAGAAGATGATTCAAAATATTTATAACATAGTTGCTGCGTTCACTGTCCCCGAGTACATCGGCGTCGAACCAAGGACGATGCTCTGGATGTTCCCGCTCCTCGCTTCGATTGCGATCATATATAAGGCGACAAAACTCCGCGTCATGTTCCTCGGCAAATTCTTCAAAGAAGCTACAATACTCTTTGCCACACTAAGCCTGTTCATGATTCTACTCGGCATCGCGCTGCACATAGTAGTCAGGATACTAACCTGATAACTAAAGCTTGTCCCGGGATATATCAATTCAATATCAAGCTTATCGGACGCATGCACATCACAAATCGTGCAAAAACAGCCATTTTACGGTTATTACCCTAATTATAGCAAATACTCCACATACAGATTAAGTATCCAAACGATTGTGACGATTTTAATACCACAGAGAAAAATGCGTTCGTCCTCTGTTGGCGACGCACTGATAAATTAAAGAATTTAGCGTAAAGGGGCTGTCATGGCTAACGAAGTACTCGATAAAATTCAGTCGTACCAGGAAGGTGCAAGAAAAAGGGCGGAGTTGGAACAAAGCTTAGCCGGCGAAGATTACGCTTTAGAACACGCCGAGCTAACGACCATTGATAGGTTGAACGACTATATCGGCGAACTTGACGCGATCAACAATATGCTCCTACAGACACCTGATCCCAAAGAGATCGCAAAAGAAAGAAAACTCAAACGCGAGGACCTTGCGAAGAAGAGAGTTGCAAAGGTGAAGAGAGATGCAAAGAAGAAGAGAGATGCAAAGGCGAAGAGAGATGCAAAGAAGAAGATCGCCAAGAAAAAAGTAGCCAAAAAGAAACCTGCAAAAAAGAAAGCAACTCCCAAAAAGGCTGCGAAAAAGAAAGTAGCAAAGAAAAAAGTTGCTAAGAAGGCTGCACCCAAAAAAGCTAAACGTAAAGTAGCTAAGAAGAAAACTGCTAAGCGCAAAGTAGCAAAGAAGAAAACAGCTAAGAAAGCCGCACCAAAAAAGGCTAAACGCAAAGTAACAAAGAAAAAAGCTGCTAAGAAGACTACTCGCAAAAAAGCCAAGCGTAAAGTAACCAGGAAGAAAACAGCTAAGAAAGCCGCACCCAAAAAGGCTAAACGCAAAGCAACAAAGAAAAAAGCTGCTAAGAAGACTACTCGCAAAAAAGCCAAGCGTAAAGTAACCAGGAAGAAAACAGCTAAGAAAGCCGCACCCAAAAAGGCTAAACGCAAAGCAACAAAGAAAAAAGCCGCTAAGAAGACTACTCGCAAAAAAGCCAAACGCAAAGTAGCAAGGAAGAAAACAGCCAAGAAAGCTGCACCTAAAAAAGCTAAACGCAAAGCAACAAAGAAGAAAGCTGCTAAGAAGACTACCCGCAAAAAAGCCAAGCGTAAAGTAGCAAGGAAGAAAACAGCTAAGAAAGCCGCACCTAAAAAGGCTAAACGCAAAGTAGCAAAGAGAAAAACCCGCCGAAAAAAGAAATAAACAGCGGTATTTACGGCGTCAAAATTTAACATAATTTGAACTATATGAGTTCAGAAGGGTTTGGAAATGGACAACGAAGAATTAGATCGGCTTCAAGCGGACTATTGTCAAAGTGACGATCCCATGGAGGCTCTTGAAAAGGTCGAGCGGGATCTGGTAGCGTTTAATGACTGCTATGAAGAAGAAGGTCGCGGCCAGTTGGACGAGGTTCCAAGTCTTTGCGACAACCTCCTGAGCGAGCTTGATGCACTTGCGTACTCGTTTTCCTGCGATGAGGATCTGGTCAAATCTGAGATCGCAGCGATCAAAGATGCCGAAAAGCGAGCCGAAGCAACACAGCAGTGCAAAAACGCCGAGAAGAAGCTAAAGACCGAACAAGCCGACTTCAAAGAGATAATTCAGGCTTCAGATAAGGTTCTAAAGAACCAACCAAAATAAAACAGCAATGGACCGATCGTATACTGGGCTGTGGACGCAATATCCACGGCCCTTTTTCATTTCCAACAGATGTTTCAATCGTTTCCCACACGACCACCGCACCGGAAACGCGCCATAGCCCCGCAGGCGATCATCCAAAGGCGTGTTCGTTGAGTTGACAACCAATCGCACACCTTAAAAATCCTCATACCCTTTTTTTCGCGGACAAATTGCTTCGCAAAGACTCATAATTTCGGCATCGCGTCATAAAAATACCCATCGGGTATAAACGTAAGACGCCGGGATTGTCATCCTGAGCGCAGCCGAAGGATCTCTGACTCAACGACTTTCGCAAACCTCCCCCCTCAACACTCAATGAATAAGCCGCAGCAAAACATGCAAACCTCTACGCCACTACGGTTCCGAACTATCGCCAAGGTAAGATTTACAATGCTAATGTTTTTGAAAGCCCTATAAGCCTTCTTAAAACTCTAATAGGGCCGCAGGCGATCATCCAACCAACCCCAAAATTCATCTGCACCTACCCAAATATTCCCCGGCCCGATCAATACACGCTGGTCTCCCCCGATCTTATCTGCCTATAAGGCAGCAGACATAACCTCATATCATTGTACCGTTGCCAAAATACGATCCCGCAGCTTCTCACGCAATTCTCCCGGGCTTTCCCACTCTATGTGATTATACTGACGAGTATCAAAATGGCTATCTCCAAGATGATCCGACCGGCACGTCCAGATAACGTCAAGCCCCAACCCACAACACCATCCTGCACATAGAAAAACTCTGGAAAAGAATTAAGACCGAATCCGCTAAAAGCAGCCCCGACAAAGCAAAGATCGAGCGTCTTAAGCAGCAAATGACCAGAAGGGCTAAGATGTTTCTCAAAGCTCATAAATCCGCTGCGTAAAACATACAGAAAGTGGTGGTGTATCTACGGCAGCAACAACCTTCGCCTATTCAATTACCTCCGGCGGACAGAATATCCCTTCCTTCTGCAATACAAGCGACGCATCGTTATTCTCATTGTAATGATGGTATAGACTTATGACAAAACGATTTAAGCCCTTGGGTACAATTGGCAATTCGATGGAAGCATTGATTACCTTAGTCTCACCCAGAGCGACTTCAATATACTGTGTTTGAGGTGCCAATATGTTTGGTCCATTGGTGCCATCAGTATTTAGCACAAAACACTCTGCTACCAAGGTGTGTTTTGCTATGGCACGAGGTCCCAGGTTTGTTACTGTTAGTTCTATTGGAACAGAGGTACCCGGATAATACAAAGGATATGTCCCCCAATATTCGGGTGGATAGACCCAATTTGGACCGGGGTAAGGGATACCACCAATGTAATAGGTTAAACCCGTAGCATCGGCTACTGTTGTACCCACAGGATAGCTAAACTCAATATCCGCCTCCAGCATATTCAACTCGCCATAGTGTTTACCTGTCCCTGATGAAGTGGCTATACTCGCCGTTTCAGCCTGCTCTGCAACACCAATAACCCCTGCCTCCTCAATAACTTCAGGCGGGCAGAAGATGCCTTCTTTCTGCATAACCAGTGACGCATCGTTATTCTCATTGTAATGGTGGTAGAGGCTCACCAGAAAGGCATTCAATCCTGGAGGGTCCTTGCCGGTAGGGGGCAATGTGAAACTTGCATCAATCACCTCTGTCTTACCTGATGGGACCTCTAACACCAGTATTTGAGGGTCCATGAGTGGGTCACCATACGAGCCGTCCGTGTTCAGTACATAGCATTCACGTACCAGCGTGTGTTTGGCTACAGAACGGGGACCAAGGTTAGTTGCAGTTAGTTTTATTGTAACAGATGTGCCTGGGAGATAGAGAGGAAACTCGCCCCAATATTGAGAAGGATACACTAAATCATTATCATGATAAACGCTCCCGTAGAGGTAATATGTTATCCCTGTCTCGTCTGCAACAGTCTTTCCAAAAGGAAGTACGAACTCAATCGTCGCATCCATCATCCTGTTTTCGCCGTAGTGTTTGGCTGTCATGTAGGTAGTGAACTGCGGAACGGCTTCGCTCTGGTTAGGGTCTGCGGCAGCAACAACCCCAGCCTCTTCGATCATCTCCGGCGGACAGAATATCCCCTCCTTCTGCATGACAAGCGAAGCGTCATTGTTATCGTTCTTGTGATGATAGAGGCTTATGACAAGGCGATTGAGACCCTTGGCTACCAGTGGGAGCGTAAAGGATGCGTCAATAGTCTTTGTCTCTCCGAGAGCGACCTCGATATATTGTGTTTGAGGAGTTATCAGTGGAACTCCATTGGAGCCATCCAAGTTAATGACGTAGGCTTCTGTCACCAAGGTGTGTTTAGCAATGGAGCGAGGCCCAAGATTGGTTACTGTAACACCAGCAAGTACCTGATTGCCCGGGAAATACAAAGGGTATTCACCCCAATATTCTTCCGAATACACTAAGTCATTACCATGGTATGTCCCTTGAGGCGTAATATATGTTATTCCACTACTATCAATAATAGATGAACCCTGTGGATTGAAAAACACAATACCCGCTTCGATCATCTTTAGTTCACCATAGCGTTTGCCAGCTATGGCAGAATTGAGTGTTACAATTAATGCAAAAACGGCTGCTGCCATAAGAAAGTTAAGTTTCTTTTTCATTGCTATTCCCCTTTCAGAAAAATTAAAATGCCCTAAACTAACGCTATTTCCATAAGCCGATGTATAGCAATCTGGTCGCGGCTTGACAATCAGGACGTACCTGATTTTCCAATAGGTATATCCCTAACTTGCGGTAAGGAAAGGCCATAATAGAAGTTTACCTGTAGTGAGCATAGTCGAATTGGCGTACGTTGAGGATTGGACCGAAGCCGTATAACGCAGTAATCATCCAAAATAACCGCTAAAAACATATGAAAAATCTTCCCTTAAAACCAGAATAATTCCATATCCCTGTAAATCCAAATTTTAGCCGTTGTTGTAGTTGCTGTTGTTGTTAAAACCAATAGTTAAATATCCTGTTATCCTGACCTGTCGCGGCGTAGCCTCCGGCGAAGACGGGTCAAAAATAAATAAAAATTCACTTGACTTCCAACACCCACCTTTGTATAATGTCTACATAACAATCAGGATAGATTGTAGTAATGTGTAGGAAGAAAAATTCGTATACATTCGTGTTAATTCGTGGCCTGTCGCGTCGAAACCTTGGTGAAGACGGGTTCAAGTAGTTAGAAACGTGAAAAAATGACAAAACGAAACATTTTGAATTTGATACAAAGCCCTCGCTTTTTTCGGGAGAACACGCAAATTCAAAAAAACTTTTTTATGGAAAACGAACCCAATTCAAACACTTGTTTAACATTTATAAACTCTCGTTCTATAATGACTTACAACGCTTTTTTTCCAAAAAAACAAAAAGGAAACGAACCCAAACGAACCCAATTAAAGCCAATCAAAGCCAATTTTTTCACTACCTCCAAACACCATTTTAGCGCGGAGCTTTTTTCGGATACAAGGCTTAGGCAAGGTCCACCCGCAGGCGTACTGGTGTACGTCGAGGACTGGACCGCCGCCGTACAACGCAGTAGCCGGAAAAAGAAACCGCTAAAATCACCCAGAGGGCAGACTGTTTTTGTGAGGAGTTTTGGTTTCCTGCAAGGCGCCAGCCTGCGTTCACCTGTCACGTCGAAGTTTAACGAAGACGGAAGCGAAGTAGTACGAGTGGTACGTCGAGCGATGGACGACTGGCTGACAACGCCGCAGGGAAGCAAAAGAACCACAAAAACGGGAAAATCCTGTGTTTTTAAAATAACTTTTTCTGGGAAGCAAACCCAATTTCCCAACTCAGAGAATCACCGCAACTACTTGCAAAAGAGGTACTTACATCAATTTACGCCCCCAAAACCACAAAAAAAGCAAACCCAATCCAAACCCAATCCAAACCCAATTATCATCGACACGATCGAAAATATCGATCAAAATCAAAAAAACGTCTGGAATTCACTTGATGAGTCGAAGTCTTTACTGTATAGTACCTTGTGTAAAAAAAATATTATTTTCTGGCATGTTTGTGCTTGCATTTTATAGTTTTTGCTGTAAAATTGTAAATCGTAACACACAGCAGGCGAATATCGGATGCCTTTGCTGTAATAGATCAACAGATAATCTTTCAGAGTATGAGGTTTTATATGGCAACAATTACAAAGAAGGAACTCATTGACCGAATTGCTGAAAGTACCCAAGCCAAAAGAATCGTGGTAAAATGCATAGTCCAGGCTTTCCTCGACGAGGTCGTTGACGAACTCGCAAAGGAAAACAGACTTGAGTTTCGCGATTTTGGCGTGTTCGAAACGAGGACAAGGGCTGCGAGGGTGGCACAGAATCCGAAAACACTCGAACGAGTACAGGTCCCATCTAAGAAAACTGTAAAGTTTAAGATGGGAAGGCTGATGAAACAAAAACTTGCCCAACCTGCACCTGTTTTAGAGATCGAATAACAAAATGTTTTCCGGAGTAAATGCAGTGTTACGCTACGCAGGCTTTGACCGCTGGGTACGAGAGTAATCAACTTGGGTACAGGATGTTAAGAGAAAAAGTGTGTTTTACGAACTTCTCCGTGAAGTCGATAACATGCATTTTAGCCGTCTCAACACGAATGTTATCGAGAGGAGTTGTATATGCCAGAGGGAACTGTTAAGTGGTATGACAGAAAAAAAGGTTATGGTTTCATAGCCATGGACGAAACAACTGATATTTTCGTCCACTATACAAACTTCGTTGAAGAACTCAGCACGCTTAACGAAGGTGATACCGTCGAGTTTACTGTCATTGAAGGCGAAAAGGGGCTTCGCGCTGACAACGTAAATGCAATATCAACTGCGGAAAACGTTCAGTAATATCGAATTCAATCCATCGAAAAACGGTGATCGCTCAGACTAACATTTGAGTTTTCAAAGGCTTTTATGGGCAAGCACAACGACAAGCAAGACGACGCTCCTCAGTACACACCCGCTCCGTGGGTAATAAAGTTGGACAAGCAAGCCGCAAAGATATGGATCATTGCCGAACGTAAGAGCAAACCCGGAATCGTTTGCCGCGTCGCCCACGACAAAGACAACCCACCTTCGCTTGGCGAATTTACCGCCAACGCTTTTCTCGTCGCCACCGCGCCGGAACTCTTGCAGGGTTGCAAAGATGCAAAGGGCGACATCGAACGACTGATCGCTACGATACCCGATTGCAAAGCCAGGCGCGACGCCGAAGAACATCTGGAGAATATAAATAAGGCACTGGCAAAAGCCGATCTCCCGCCGGCCCCGAATCTCGAAGATGAAGAAGAAGGTTAACCCCCCTATCCTATGGCAAAGTATCCTATCAATCTTGACCTCACCGGCAGAAAGGCTCTCGTCATCGGCGCTGGCGCCGTTGCCAAACGAAAAGTAAGCTCACTCGTCGAAGCCGGCGCACTCGTTACCGTCGTCGCCAAACAAACCGAGCAAGCCTTCACCGATCATTGCAAGGGCTTGGATTTTACACTCATCGAAGGGGCCTATTCGCCGGATCATTTAACCGACGTCATTATCGCTATCGCTGCTACCAATGACAGCGACCTGAATAAAAAAATCTACGCCGACTGCCGCGAGCATAAAGTTATATGCAATGTCGTGGACGTTCCGGAGTTATGCGATTTTTATGTTCCGGCTGTGGTCAGGCGCGGATCGCTGCAGATCGCGATAGGAACCGACGGGGCAAGCCCTGCGTATTCTGCACATGTAAGAAAAAAACTTCAGGAGATGTTCACCGAAGAGCACGGGCAATTCGTCGATGAGTTAAAGATCGCACGGCAAAAAGTTATCGCCGCTTGCCCCCCTGCCGATAGAAAACCAATACTCGATAAACTCGCGGACGATGAGTCATTCGCATATTTCCAAAAAAACGGCTCCGAAAAATTCCAACGCTACGCCGAAGAAATAATCACCAATTATCAGTGAATGATGCCAAGTCGTTTTAGCGTTGCTCTTGTCCATCGCATGGATCTGAACTGTGCGGTGA